>CAYWKL010000004.1:0-48331 GCA_964459095.1 uncultured Gammaproteobacteria bacterium | reverse complement strand
TACGTAATACTTACTACATAATACTTCTAATTAAACACTAAATTGTATGGGACAGAATCTTAATAGTAGGACAGTTATACATGTGGATTTTAATTCCTACTTTGCTACTGTTGAACAGCAGTCTAATCCAAGGTTAAGAGGAAAACCCATTGGAGTTACTGGTGGAGACAGAATGACCCGTACTGTTATTGGTGCAGCCTCTGTTGAGGCAAAACTAAAAGGGGTGAAAACTGGTATGACTATTCCAGATGCGCTAAAACTTTGTCCAAAATTAATTTTAGTTAAAGGAGACTCTGATAAATATTTTGAGTGTACAAAAAGGTTTTTAAATATCCTAAAAGATTTTTCTCCATATGTAGAGGTTTTTTCAATAGATGAGGTGTTTATAGAGATAGTCCAGCCCAAGAAGTCATCATCCAACTTAAAAATGTCATCTTCCAACTCGATTGGGAGATCTATTCAGATTCCCGATCAGGTCGGGAATGACATTATTGAAATGGCGATAGATATTAAATCCCAAATAAGAACTAAAGTAGGGGAGTGGATTAAGTGTTCTATTGGGATTTCTTACAATAAAGTTATTGCCAAACTTGCAGGAAGTTTATTTAAGCCAGATGGGTTAGTGGTAATTGGGGACAAAGAAGCTGCTATGAGGGTGCTGGATCAAGTTGGTCTTGATGATGTTTGCGGAATTGGACCAAGAATTAAGAGGAGATTAAATAATATGGGAGTATTTAGTTTTAAAGAGTTAAGAAAAGTACCTTTAGAAAATTTGTTGGCTTCATTTAAGTCATATGGTAAGTTTTTGTATGACATTTCAAGAGGTATAAATAATTCTCCTGTTGTGCCTTTTTATGAAAAAGAGGAAGTAAAATCCATTGGCCACAGACACACATTGAATCATGACACAAACTTACCAGAAGAAATAAAACAAATCTTGCTCAAACTTTCAGAATTAGTTACTAAAAGGTTGAGAGATAAAAAATTAGTTGGAAAAACAGTTAGTCTTTGGTTTAGATATTCTCTCAATTTACCTTCCCACATGGAGAGTGGGAAGGTGTTTGTTGGGGATGGGATGCAAACCACCATTTCATACACCAATGATGGTTTGGAGATTTTTAAGGCTGGGTGGAAAATATTTTTAAGCCTCTGGGATGGAAAATCCATAAGAATGGTGGGAATTTCTGTTTCTAATGTAAAACCTAAAAACCCAGAAAATTTAAGCTTTTTACCAGAGGTAAAGATAAAAGAGGTTATAACAAAAGCTTTGGATAAAATTAACGATAAATATGGGGATTTCACACTCCAGCGTGGAATATTACTTAAGAGCACCAAAATTGTCAGAATGGCGAATCCTTTCTTAGTAGATAGAAGATTTAAAATATAACCCATAGTTGTAAATACATTATATTGTGATATAATATCAACATGATTTTTAGAAAAGAAACATTATCGCCTAGAACTGCAGAAGAGAGCTTTGTGGCAGGTCTCAGAGCTAGATATGCAGCTCACACAGAGAGGATAAGGATAGAACAATCAAATCAAGGGTCTCAGATAGAAACCAGTCCAAGTGGATCTGCTTCTATAAATCTTCTTGATCGGTTCTTTCCAAGAATTGTAATAGGTAGACCTGGACCTGGGCAGAGATAATACTCCCAACTTTCTTAAATAAAATTTTTCTTACCAACTTAATTCTGTTAAAATTAATTCTTAAGCGCCCATAGCTCAGTGGATAGAGCAGGACGGTTCTAACGTCAAGGTCGGGGGTCCGAATCCCTCTGGGCGCGCTAATTTGACAAGTAGTATAATGTAAAATGTTATGACCTTAGAAAATCCAACATGCGAAGCGTGTAGTAGAAGATCGAAATTTACAGATCCACCACCGTCTGTACAGCGAAGACTAGAAGAAGAAAGACTAGAGCAATTTCATAGAACACAATTTGGTGAGGATTTACAACATGTAAGACTTGGACGGGGATTGGATCGAGAAACATGGGCTACTCGTTTAGAAATGACCCCTGAAGATTTATTAGAGTATGAATCTGGTAAAAGACCTCTTCCTGACCCTAAGAACCTAGATGCATGGGCAAGACAACTGGGTATTACTGATGAAGAAAAGTTAAGGTTGCGTATGGCTGGGGGATATCCAGTTACTCCTGAGGAAAACGCAGATGTCATGGTAAAAGGAATAGCTGCTCTACTTGAAATGCAAGATTCTCTTGCCCGGTCAGGATTTTTTCAAATTGCTAAAATTGTGGTTTTAAGTCATTTAGATTCTATTAGAAGACCTTTCAGAAGGTAGGTTTTCGCCTTCTAATTTGACAAATCCCTGACATATTGTTAAATTTAACCTTAGATGAAAATTGCCCTTTCTGTCTTAACTTTTTTTATAATCCTCCTTACCCCACTTTATCCTGTATATGCTTATGTCCAAGCAAAATCAATGTATAGAGGATCTACTGATTCTGCAAATCCAAAACTACTAACTTTAAGAGATGCCACATCAGCTGCAAAATTAATGGAACTTAAGGAAAGAATACAGGAGAAAAAAGATGCTTTTAAACAAGCAATTGCAAACTTTAAGGATAAGAAAAAAGCAGAAAGAGCAGAAAGAATTAGTAATAATTTAGAGGCACTGTCTCAAAGAGTTCTCAAGGCTTTTTTAAATATATTGGACAAATTTTCTAAAATACTGGAAAGAGCAGAAAATAAACTTGCAAGCGCTCCTGAGGGAAATGAGAAATCAAATGCTCAATCAGCAATTAATGATGCAAAAGCTAAAATTGCTGAATCAGAACAACTCCTTGAGGAACTTAGTCAAAATGATTATACTTTAGAAATTTCATCTGAGGCAACAGTTAGAGGAGAAGCTACGGATGCAAGAAATGCCCTAAAAAATGATCTTGAAAAAGCTAAGACCTCACTTAAGGAAGCAAAGAAAGCGGTTATTGCTGCTATAAGAGCGGTTAATGCTGCTTTAAATCAAGGAGGAACAAATGGAGAATAATCAGGGCCAAAATTCTGTTGCAAATACTCAAACAAGTACTCAACCAGCAAATTCCAAAGTGGATACTCCCCAAGTAGTAGCTGCTCCACCCCAACCTGAAATTATTGAAGTTTCAGGCAACAAAGGTGGACCTGGAAGCAAAGCAATACTTATAATCCTAGCAATTGCTTTTTTAATAATTCTTGCAGGAGGAGCATATTACTATTACCAAATGAGGCAGAGTGCAGTTGGAAGCATCTCTTCACCAACTCCTACACCTACTGCTACACCTGATCCTTTAGTGCAAGAGACAGAAGGTGTAACTTTAGAAGATGTTAATGGAGAGTTTGTAGAAATTGACAAGGATCTCAAAGAGCTTTAAATCTCCCTAGACTATTTTGTATAATCTACATCTATGCCCAAAAAAAGTTTTGGTGCTGGTATTCATCTGTTGGTGAAAAAAGACAATAAATTTCTTGTGATGAAAAGAAGTGAAAGTGATAGTGATGATCCTGGTCATTGGGATCTTCCTGGCGGAGGAATTAGATACTTAGAGAAACCTTTGGATGCTGCCTTTAGAGAAGCAAAAGAAGAGGCAGGGATTGAAGTAAGGATTGTTAATATTTTGGATATGTGGGGGAAAGTGTTTGAAGGGGATTGGTCAATTGAGAGCTTAGTTGAGGCAGAACATGTATCTGGTGAGGTAACACTATCTAAGGAACATTCAGAATATAGGTGGGTTAGCAAACAAGAGTTAAAAGAGATTGAGCCAAAAGCCTCAAACCTTAAGGCCTTGTATAATATAAATGAGACACTCCTTCATTCTTTTAATTTCTAAATGACAATTAAATATTTAACTTTAAACATTTTACATGGGGGAAAGTTTTTAAAAAGTATTGTTAGTTTTGTCAAAAAAGAAGACCCAGATATTATTACTTTTCAGGAAGTTTATGATACTGATGCTGAAACTGACAAAAAATATCTTAGGTCAAGGGAACTCCTAAAAGAAAAGCTAGGTTACCCTTACTTAAATTATGCTCCCAACTTTATTCATTTAACCTCAGGGTTGGAAGCAGGATTTGGAAATATGATTTTGTCAAAGTTTGAGATTACTGACTCAGAAGTAAATTTTTATATGGGTTCTGAGCAGCTAAAATATAAAGGAAGCCTTAAATCATCTCTTGTTCCAAAAAATCTACAGCACGTTGCACTAAACATAAAGGGCAAAATATTAAATGTTTTTAATAATCATGGAATCTGGGGGAGAGATGGGAAAGATAATAAAGCCAGATTAAACATGTCAAAAGTCATAGTTTCAAAAGTTAAAAATGAAAAATTAGTTATTTTATCTGGAGATTTTAATGTCAATGAAGGAACAAAATCTATTGAAAATATAGAAAAATATTTAAGTAATATTTTTAAAGGGGAAAGGGTTACTTCTTTTAATATGAGACGCAAGCCAAAAAAATCCGGGTATGGAGGAGCTGTAGTGGATTTTATTTTTGTCAGCCCTGATATAAAAGTACTAGAACACTCCCAGCCTGATGTAGATATCTCAGATCATTTCCCACTGGTAGCAGTTTTAGAAATTTGAGCATGCTATGATTTAATTAATATTATGTCTGAATTAGTTCCTCCTACGGAATATGAAACTCTGCTGCTTGACCCACCTGAAAGGTGGTCTAGGTTGACACCTTTCCTTTTTTGATCCATACTTTAGATAAATGCCCACAAATAGAAAGTTAGTTTTTGCAAACGAGCAGGTTTATCATGTTTTTAACAGAGGTGTTGAAAGGCGTCCAATTTTCACCAATAGAAGAGATTATTCAAGAGCTTTAGAAACCATAAAATTCTACCGATACGGAAATTTGCCTTTGAAGTTTTCCAAGTTTTTGGATCTTGCAAATGATAAAAAAGATGAATTTTGGAAGAACCTAACTACTAAGAATTTACAAGTAGAAATTATAGCTTTTTGTTTAATGCCTAACCACTTTCATTTCCTACTAAAGCAAAAAAAGGAAAGTGGCATATCTAAGTTTATTTCTAACTTTTCCAACTCTTATACAAAATATTTTAATACTAAAAATCAAAGAGTAGGTCCACTTCTTCAGGGATTGTTCAAGGTAGTGTTTGTTGATTCTGATGAACAGTTTATTCATCTATCAAGATATATTCATCTAAACCCAGTAACTTCTTACTTGATTAAGTCAGAGGATTTGGAAAATTACCAGTGGTCTTCTTACTTTGAGTATTTGGAACCAGAGGGAAAGAAGATTATAAATTCTGAGGAGATTTTGGGTTTTTTTAAGTCAGTAGATAAGTATAAAAAATTTGTTCTGGATCAAGTAAATTACGCTAGGGAATTAGACAAAATTAAGCATTTAGTTTTAGAATAAGGAGGCCCTTGATCTAAAGAAGAGGTGCCTGCCTAGATCACCTCGAAGGTGTTCTACTAACTAGTTGCTTCTTTTACTTCAAATGTTTTATCTAGCACACTACCATCATATATAAAGTTAATTTTTCCAGATGAGTCAGAAGTGAAAGAGTTAAAAGTACTTCCGTTGATTAGGACATTATATTTAACATTTGGCTTTAAGTCTGATACTTCGTGATCAGTTTGAACTATTGAAGTAGCCTTTTCTTCCCATTTTTTAAAGTAGGATCCAGAAGTCTCCCACGCTAAAACACTAACTTCAACTTTGTCTGAAGAGGGCCTAACTTTAAAATTTAATCTTTTGAAATTAACGATTGAAGAGCTAATGCTCTGAACTAGATTTATTGAGTTTTTTGTAGGTTCAGCAATATTGGAAATATCTTTGTCATTTTGGAATATAGAATTACTACTACTTAGAATCTCCATACTACTCTTTGAATCTGCAATTTTTACAGCCGCGGAATCGCTGTCTTTAATGGTATTTTTTGCATTAAAACTTCCAAGGTAAAAGCTATCTAATGAATTTGCTTGGAATAAATTTTGATTTGCATCATAAATATATATTTCTCTTGAGTTATCTTTAAACTCGTTCTGATCGAATATATTCAAATCAGATTCTTTTAGCTTAATAGCATAATCGCCGTTACTAGTAACCTTGTTTTTAATAAACTTATTAGAACTTGGCCTGCCACTTCCTGTTGTTGGGGCATCGCTCCCTTTATAAAAATATAAGCCATAACCGTCGTTTTCGCTA
This sequence comes from uncultured Gammaproteobacteria bacterium, assembly GCA_964459095.1. Taxonomy (GTDB): domain Bacteria; phylum Patescibacteriota; class Microgenomatia; order Daviesbacterales; family UBA10151; genus CAYWKL01. The sequence continues at coordinate 42,157 of CAYWKL010000004.1, read as the reverse complement.
AATTCATTTTGCTCCACTATGTTTCCAGAGCTTCCTACACTAAATCTAATTCCATTCTTATTATCATGTGATAAATTAGCTCGAATTGTGTTATTGTGACTATCAAATATAGCAATACCACTATCTAAATTTTCATATAATTCATTGTTTTCTACCAAAGAATCATTAGTATTGCGATGAAGCATTAAACCTGTGCCTTTATTTTGGTAGGATTTATTGTTTCTGATTGTTAAATTGTTACATCTTTGTGAACAAATTATTCCGTGAGTACCATTATGGTGGGCTCTATTCCCCTCAATTAATAAATTATCCGAGTCATCGTGAGGGTCTATGCCATACATTACATTGTTATCTACTTCGCTATTTTGTATTTTCATTGCATCTGCACCAAATGTGTACATACCAAAGTAATTATGGTGGATATGAGAATTTATAACATCCCCATAAACATTTACCTTGTCATATAAATTAGGTCCAGATCCTGAAACTTTCCAAGCAAGTCCATAGCTTTCAGCAGCATAATATCCCAAGTAACCTACTTCGCTATCAATAATATCCATTCTAGACTCTTTAGGAGTCACTCCATCTGCAAGAAATGATCTAACATGAATAAATGAGCGCTTATATTTAGCGTACTCAGTGTCTGGAGCTTTCTTTACTTCATCCCAGGAGGTGATTTTTGTACTTTTGATACTAATATTCCCCCAATCTGCTCTAATCCAAATTATGGAATTGCTGTTTGAGCTATTATTGCTTTTTAAGCGTAAATAGTTAACATCTCCTCCAATACTGCTACCATATAAATTTAATGTTGCTCCATTTTCAAGTTTTAAATTTGCCTTAAGCAGCCAGATTTTGTTTGAGGAATCCACCAAGTCCAGGGGAAGAGATGATTTTAGTGTTTTTAGTTGGGATAGTGTACAAGTGACAGGGCCGCTAACATAAATTGTATTTGAGGAACTGGCAAAACGGATATTACTAGTAGTACAATCTGCTGCTCTCACCTCTTTAGATTGAATTCCAAAAAATATAATTATTAAACTTAGAAGAAGATAAATTATATTCCTTCTTAGTAGTCCCATAAAATGAACCCCTTAAATCTAAAATAACCCAATTAAAACTACTATGTCAATTAGCCTTTCCTTAGGAATGAAAACTCTTGAATCTATATAAATACCCAATAAGGGCTATTGACATTTAGTAAGAGTCATTATAAAAATGTTTATAGGGATTTTTTGACTTTATCCTGATTAACAAAGAATGAAAAATATTAAGGTTTGCATTATAGGTTCAGGTGTAGTAGGACAGGCAACAGGAAAAGTTCTCCACTCCAAAGGATTAAGTGTAGTTTTTGTGGATACTGACCCTAAGGTTATATCTACTCTTAGAAAAGAAGGGTATAATGCCCTAACTGTAAATAAACTTTCACAAAGAAAATATAACTTTGACGTAAGTTTTTTGTGTGTTCCAACGCCTACAATAGACGGAAAAAGTGACTTGAAAGTTATGGAGTCAGCTTGTAGAGATTTAGGTAAGAGTTTAGCAAAAAGACTTAAGTACCATTTAGTAGTAGTGCGAAGTACAGTAATTCCTGGAACAACTGAAAATCTTATTTTAAAAACAATTGAAGAACATTCAGGTAAAAAATTTGGAAAGGATTTAGGATTATGCATGAGCCCTGAATATTTAAGACAAAAAACCTCTTTAGATGATACTTTAGCTCCTTGGGTAATTGTTATTGGGGAGTTTGACATAAAATCAGGTGAAATTCTAAGAGAAATATATAAAGATTTCGATTGTCCGATTTATAGGATATCTATAATGGAAGCTGAGATTCAAAAATATGTCCACAATATTTTTAATGCCACAAAGATCACTTTTTTTAATGAGATGAGAATAATTTGTAAGCAACTTGGCTTAAATCCTGAAAACATCTTTCCCTTAGTTGCAAAAAGTGCAGAAGGAATGTGGAATCCGAATTATGGAATTAAGGATTTAGGACCATTCGACGGGGTTTGCTTACCAAAAGACTCTCAGGCTTTTTTTGCTTGGGCAAGGAGCTTAAATTTAAAAATGCCTTTACTCAAAGAGACTATTAAAATCAATGAATCCCTGAATACTAGTTCAGAACAGGAGATAACTCTTGAAACTATTACAGAAGAAGATTTAAACTTGGCTCAAAGTGGATTTCTCTCAACTATCAATTCTTAATTTCCCGATCTCTTTTTACCTGCCTTTAGGAATAATTGGTATTTGGCGATGGTCAACCTGGGCTCTTAAAAAAGGAGTTGGCAGGTATTATAAACCTAAAACAAATAAATTCAAGACAACTGTTTCGATTGTTACTCCTGTATATAATGAGCATCCTGTCACTTTTCGAAGTGCCCTACTCTCATGGAAGGGGAATAACCCCCAGGAAATAATTGCTGTAATTGATTATACTGATTTAAAAGCAATAGAGGTATTTAAAGAATTTGCCGAAAATTTTAAAGGGGCTAATCTAATAATTACAAAAACCCCGGGCAAAAGAGCAGCTTTGGTAGATGGAATAAAGGAAGCTAAAAGCGAAATAATTGCTTTGGTAGATTCTGACACTTTATGGGGTAAAGATGTCATTAGATACGGCCTTTCGCCCTTTGTAGATCCTAAAATAGCAGGTGTTTGTCCAAGGCAAAATGTGCTTGCTCCAAACACTTTAGCTCAAAGGATTTTTGACATTCAACTTGATCTGCGGTGTTTTGATGAACTCCCGTTCCTAGCTGCAGCAGGAGACGCTATAGCCTGCATTTGTGGAAGAACAGGTTTTTATAGAAAAAAGGTAATTCTGACTTTGTGTGATGACTTATTGAATGAAACTTTTTTTGGAAAAGCAGTTATATCAGGAGATGATAAAAGACTTACTAATTTAGTTTTGAAAGCAGGATGGAAAGTTGCATACCAAAGTAATGCCAGAATTTATACCCCTGGAATGAGGGATATTTTATCTTACTTAAAGCAAAGACTCCGATGGACAAGAAACAGCCTAAGATCAGATATTAAAGCACTTTTTCAAGGGTGGCCGTGGAAGCACCCAGCTTTTGCTTTTTTTCAGATTGATAAATTTATTCAATCCTTTGTGATAATTTTAAGCCCAATTTACTTTTTAGTCTCTTTATACCTTGGACTTTACTTAGCTGCAGGACTCATTGCCTTTTGGTGGCTTCTCTCACGTACGATTAAAATTTATCCACATTTGAAAAGAAGGCCAAATGATATTTTAATCCTGCCTTTTTATATTTTATATACTTTTGTAAGTGCATTTTTGAAAATATATGCTTTTTTTACTTTAAATACTCACAGCTGGATAACAAGATGGGATAAATCAAGATTACCTCAATCTAGGTTCCTGCAGCAACTACCCGGATATGCCCTTACTTGTATGGTAATCCTTATCTTGACAAGTTTAGTCTTCGGGTTTAAAAACTCTTGTTGTATAAAAAGTTCTGATTCAACTCTTACCTATTCTAAAAATAAATCTGAGAAACAAACAAAGCTTGCTTTAAACAAATCTTCAGTCTTAGGAGTTTCTACATCTTCAGGCTTTTTGGACTCTAGTATAGAAATCTATGAAGTAAAAAGTGGGGAGACTCTTTCAACAATAGCTGAGAAATTTAATATTGTGTTAGCTGACTTATATATTGCAAACGCACAGTTTTTTCCAAATTGGAATACTTTAGAGTCAGGAATTAGACTAAGTATCCCTTCACCTAAATTTAGCTTTTCTTTGAGTGAAAATTATAATTTCATACAAAAGACCCCCCCAGCCCTGCGGGTAAATTTTGATGAAAAAAGTCAAACTATAAATGTTGCGGGCAGAGGAAATACTACTACTTTATCAGTACTTAAAACTTACTTAGGTAGTCAGTACATAGAAGAGGTAGAGCCAAAAGTATGGGTCTTAAAGAAAAACTTATACCTAGGAACAGGAACTAGGTTAATAGTCGATAAAGCGGAAGTTAAATGGTTAAAGCTTTTAAGTACTGATAATGATTTTGTCTGGGTAAAAGCACACAATGCAAATGTAGTAATAAATGGTGTAAAAATTACCTCATGGGATGATAAACAAAAAAGTGTAGACAAAAACTACAAAAATGGTAGGAGTTTTATAGTGGCAAGAGCCTCCTCTCAAATGGATGTTTATGATTCAGAAATAGCTTATCTTGGGTATCATGCTCCTCCTGAAAGACTAGCACCTACTTATGGAATATCTTGGAGAGCGTCGGTATCTGATGAAAAAAAATATCTTTTAACTGGAGAGGTAAAAAATTCTAAATTCCATCATAATTATTTTGGAGCCTATACTTATGGTGCAACAGGAATGGTTTGGAAAAATAATGATTTTTACAGCAATATCCAGTATGGTTTTGATCCCCATGATGATTCAAATTACTTTTTAGTTGAAGGAAATAGAGCTTACAACAATGGAAATCACGGAATAATTTTTTCCAGAAGATGTATTAATAACACTATTAAGAATAACCTTTCTTATAATAATAAACTCCACGGAATAATGCTTGATAGAAAATCTAATAATAATGTTGTTGAGGGAAATACAGTTTATGGAAACAGAGATGGTATAGCGCTATACGACTCAAGCAGTAATGTAATTAAAGACAATAAGATTTATAAAAATCAAAGGGGGGTAAGGTTAAACGAGAATTCCTCCAAGAATTTACTCACAAACAATAAAATTAGCAAAAATTCACAGTACGGTATTTATTTGTATGGGGAAGCTAATAATAATTTAATGAGCAAAAATTCATTAAGCAATAATGGCAGCGGTATTTATATAAAGTCTAAAGAAAATAAAATTTTAGGAAATACAATAGATTTAAATCAAATAGGACTATATTTACTCGAGAGCGCGTCAAATAATGAAATTGCAGATAATAAGATAGTTAATAATAAAAAACGGGAAATTTATGAAAAGCTAAATAAAGGGAATGTTAATATTTTGGGAGAAAACATAATTGGGAAAAATTAAATTAAGAGCTCCTGACGTACTGTTGCACTGTTAATTAATATGAATCAAGAAACTGCACAAATAACTAAAATAGCAATTTTTCGTAATAGAAAAATACGGAAAACTATTTATAAAAATGAGTGGTGGTTCGTTATTGTTGATGTTGTGGCAGCTCTAACTGACTCAGTTCAGTCAGATGGTTATATTAAAGATATGCGAAGGCGCGATCCAGAGCTTTCTAAAGGGTGGGGGCAAATTGCCACCCTCCTTGCAGTTCAAACCTCAAGTGGAGCACAAAAAGTAAATTGTGCTAATACTGAAGGTATTTTTAGGATTATCCAATCAATTCCTTCTCCTAAAGCAGAACCTTTTAAAAGATGGTTAGCCAGAGTTGGATATGAAAGAGTACAGGAGATAGAAGATCCGGAGTTAGCAATTGTTACCTTGTCATTCCCGCGAAAGCGGGAATCCAGTAATACAAGTTATGAACAAAACTTATTACGTTTATATATTAGCTAGTAAGCGCAACGGAACATTGTATATTGGTTTCACCAGTAACTTGGAGAAACGTATCTATGAACATAAAAACAATTTGATAAAGGGCTTTACTTCAAAATATGGTGTCTATCTACTTGTGTATTTCGAACAGACGAATGATGTAAATGTAGCTATATACAGAGAAAAACAACTCAAGAAGTGGAATAGGAAATGGAAGCTCGAGTTGATTGAAAAAGAAAATCCAAACTGGAGCGATTTATCAGTCAACTAGATTCCCGATCAGGTCGGGAATGACAGGGCTAGATGTGGAGGTAAAATTGCCGGAGATGCCAGATCTAACCTTGAGAAAGAAACCGGCAGGAGAGTAATAACCTCACAAAATTATTTACCTAAGAAACAAGGTAGAAAACTTATAAAATGAACAAGTTCTTGCTTTGCAATAAAGCGGTCCCTGTGGCCAAGATGAATCACCAAAAAGGATCATTCGGCGGCGCTAGTATAGCACAAATTTTCTGTTAATTTCTGCTATATAATTGAGCTTATGATAGATGGACGAAAATTATCACATTCACAGAACTTTTTAAAAAGCCGAAAATTTGTAGAAAGTTTGTTAGATAAAACTAATATAAATTCTAACGATCTTGTTGTAGAAATAGGTCCAGGAAAGGGAATTATCACTCACCAATTATTAGCTCATGCTGGCCGAGTTCTTACGATAGAAATTGACGAGAAATTAGCAAGTAGCTTGCATATGATTTTTGGTAAGAATCAGAATTTGAATATTGTTAATGCTGATTTTTTAAAATGGCAATTGCCGAAAGGACCTTATAAGGTATTTGCAAATATTCCTTTTAATATGACGGCAGATATTCTTAAAAAATTAGTGGCAGATAAAAACCCGCCTAAAGTAGCATATTTAATTATGCAAGATAAAGCAGCTGAAAGATTTATAGGAGAACCACTAGTAAAAGATTCTCAAACTTCAATACTACTAAAACCATGGTTTGAAATGAAGATAATAGAACACATTGATAGAGAAGAATTTATTCCTACGCCAAGTGTAAACGCAGTTTTATTTATGTTTCAAAAAAAGGCCATACCTTTAATCAATTCTCAACTTGAGCAGTTATTTAGAGATTTTGTTGTTTATGGATACAATCAATGGAAGCCAACAATACTGGAGGCACTTGAGAAAGTATTTAGTCCGAAACAAAGAAATATTTTATCTAAAGAACTAAGAATTAAAGATATAAAACCATCTGATTTAAAAATTGAACACTGGCTAAAATTGTTTGACAGTTTTATTAAATATGTTTCAGAAGACAAAAAAGGGTTGGTTAAAGAAGCAGAACAAAAATTAAAAGCACAGCAAAATAAACTTCAAAAGCAACATCGCACTAGATAGAAAGAAAATTAGAAGATTGATTTAATGTTTTATAATCCGTTTACTCCTTTGGCGGTGTAGTTTTAAATCCAAAGTAAAAACCCACTACTGCCATAATAGCAAGAGAAGCCTTCTTTATAAGAAATACTCTTATTGTGCTAAATTTTCAACTTCTGGTAAGGGAGGTGGTTTTAAAAGATGTTGCCACTAGAAATAATCAAGAAGTATTATCCCAATGCATCTGAGGAAGAACTAAAAGATATACAAGAGGTTATCTATTTATTAGCTTGTGCAGTTATGCAACATGTTTATGGGTCAGAATGGATGGGGGATTTTGAAGAATCAGACCAGGAAGAAAAATAGCAACATCAAGGCTAGTTCGATTCCCGTTAGGGTATTAGGTTATAGGATTAGATTTTTGCGAAATTTAAAGACTTTCTGAAGCTAAAATCCACGAATTCGATTAAATTCCTATGGAGCGGGTGAGGGGAGTCGGACCCCTGACGTTCACTTTGGAAAAGTGACATTCTACCGCTGAATTACACCCGCACGTCGGATCAAGGCTTCAGCTTTAATATTTTACAGAAATCATAGGAGATATCAAGTATAGGGTTAACCTCAAGTTAGGTTATTTTACCAGAATATGGTATATATTTTAAACATAGAGCTTGTCCTGTTTTTATGGCTAAAATTTCCAAGAAAATTTTGCTTTTAATCTTTGGCCTTTTGCTTTCATTTATTTTACTTGAGGTTCTGGCAAGAGTATTTTTGCCTCCTCCAAGGTATGTAATGGTGAAGAATGCAAATGAAAAAGTGGAAGATGATTCAACTGAGCGAGACACAGTTTTTAGCGAGGAAGCAATGCCGATACTTTTTTTAAGGACTAAAACTGGATTCCGCTTAAGGAAGAATATGAATGTACTTTTAGCCAATGAGCTTGTATCAAAAAACAATATTTCCATTAAAACAAACTCGCTAGGTTTAAGAAGTGCTGAGCTACCTGCGAAGAAAGATAGGGATTATAGAATCCTGGTGCTTGGAGATAGTATTACATTTGCAGATCAAGTAAATTCTCCCCAGATTTATACAAGTATTCTGGAAGAGTATCTTAATAAGAAAATGAGAGGAAAAAACATAAGTAAGAATATCCAGGTAATTAACGCAGGAATAGGAGGGACAGGAAGTCAAACTCAGTTAACGCTTCTTACTGAGCTTTTTCCAATAGTTAAACCTGATATGGTTATTTTTCAGCTTTATCTTAATGATGCGCATCCCTCTTTTATGATGGAGGTTGCTAAAAAACCTGAAGTTGTTAAAAAAAGCAGACTTTTAAGTAAACTGTACGCACTTTACGTTGACTATTTGGCGCAAGCTGAATACAAAACCTTTACAGATAAAAAAGATATAAACCTTGCAAGAGAAAAGTTTTATGACAATGATTTATCAGAGGGTAACTGGGAGGAATCCAAAAGCGGGCTAAACAGGCTTATTTATGAATATATGGGGGATTGGGGGTTTGCATGGGACATCGACTATGCAAAAACTACAAAAAATATATATTCACTTATAAAAGAGATCTCAGATAACCACAACACAGAGCTTGAGGTTTTTATGTTTCCTGTTTCATATCAAGTTCAAGCAGAATATTTAGAGGATACCCCTCAGAGGAATACTAAGAAAGTCATGGATGAGCTGGGGATTAAGTTTTATGATTTACTTCCTGATTTAAGGGCAAAATATAAAAAAGATGAGGTAAATATTTTCTTTGACCATTGCCATTTAAGACCAGAAGGACACAAATTTGTTGGAGACCTAATTGGGGAAAAAATTCTAAGCAGTATTAAGTGAAGCTTTGATTTTTTCTTGAATATTAGTTAACTCTTCGCTCCTTGAATCCTTTGCTCTGGAAAATGTTAAATCACTCTCAGAATCCATTGGGATAAGATGAATGTGAGCATGTGGAACGCTTAAGCCTGCAACCATTACTCCAACTCTGTCAGTTTTAGGATTCATGGCTTTTCGAATGGCATCTGATATGGGTTTACTAGCAATTATTAAACCAGAGAGTTCTTTGTCATCTAAATCAAAAAAATAATCTGTGTGCTTTTTAGGTATCACTAAAACATGCCCTGGGTTTATTGGTCTGATGGTTAAAAATGCTAAATAATTGTCATCCTCCCAGACCTTATAGCTTGGGAGCTCACCTTTAACTATTCTGCAGAAAATACAATTCTCCATAATATTACTCAACTTTAGGCTCGTGGACGTTCTTTTTTAAGTTCTCCAGGCTTTCTATAATACTTTTCATTTGTATTTCAATCTTATCAAGACTTTCCTCAGTATTTTCTCCTTCAAATTGATCCTCAACCTGAATTTTATCTATATCCTCTGATATCTCCTCAACGTCTGTTTCTAAGCCTTGCACATCTTCTTGTATATCCTCAATGTCTTCCTCTACAGTATCAAGCTTTGTTGTAGTTTTATTAACTGTCATTTGAATAAAAATTGCTAAATATATAGCCTCAACAGAAAGCCATGTTGTTAAAATTAAAAGTATATTTCTTAAATCCATGCCAAAAAAGGCCAAAGAGGGAATAGCAATAAAAAAGATGGTGTGAATTATTAAAGAAGTTGGAGTGCCAATCCATTTTGGAACTCTTTGAGATACTTCGTTGACAAAGCTGATTTTTTGAAACCCGTTTCTTTGCTGTAATGGCATTTTTCCTCCCCTATAAAGGTTTCTGCTCTAAACTCTCTCAAGCTATTTAAAAATACTTTTTTCAAGTTAATTAAACTAAATTTTGACAGATAAAAACGCTCAAAACAACCCCCCAAATTTAACTGGGAGCAAACTTAATATGTTGTCTTGATTTAAGAAAAAAGTATCCTACTGTGAGAAATGTGACAACAGGGGATAGCCATTCAGGAATAAGTAGTCCAAACCCGTGTAACACCATTATAGTTCCTAAACCTAAAATTGAATACATTGCGCCGTTTTTTAAGTAGATATATTTTTTCACTCTTTCTATATTGGAAACAGTAAGCTGTCTTACAACAATAGCTCCTATCCCATTACCTAGTAAAATTAAAGGAACAGAAAGAGTAAAAGCAAAAGCTCCTAAAACTCCATCGATAGAAAAAGTTGCGTCAATCACCTCAAGATAAAAAATCTTGCTTATATCGCTTAAACCTGATGGACCCTCTGAAAGCAATCTTTCCTCTGCTCTTGCAGCATTTTCTTTAAAACCATGAGTTATAAAAAAGGCAGTAGAGCCTAAAACTGCTCCTAACGCTAAGTATGGATCAACTTTGATAGAATTCCAGACTATGAAAGAAAGCAGTATTGAAACAATTGCGTAAAACCAAACTCCATGGGATAAAATAAATCTCTCTCCGCGGAGTCCAAAATGCTTGGGTTCCAGAAATAGCCAATGGAAAAAAAGAAATACTAAAAAAACACCACCACCCATGAGCAGAATCGGGGAGGAGTGCTCAATTGCAGCAGCTACTCTTGGATCATTACTGAAGGTTGCAGTTAGAGCTGAAACTGGACCCAGTCCAGAACTTAACCATACAATAAGCCAGGGGAGGACTCCTCTTACAACAAAAACAGCAATTACTATACCCCAAAGCAGAAACCACCTTCTTGCTCTTTTGCCCATTGTGGAGAGTACTTCCGCATTAATTACAGCATTATCAATGCTTGAGACAACCTCAAATAAAACTAGCCCTAAAACTACAAGGATTATTGATGCAATATCCATTCATGTTATTCTAGCAAACTCATCGGTCCGAAAAAAGCTGGACATAAAATGATATAATAGCCCTCTTATGCTTGGCATCCTCGTTGTAATCATCACCTTAGTTTTAACCTCGTATGTTAACTTTGAGGGGGGGAAAGATAAGATTGAGGAAACTCTAGGAGCTGATACTAAAATTAGCGAAGAAGATAACACACCTCAACCAACTTCCTCTCAAAAACCTACTACAGCCCCAATTTTAGAATCTACCCAAACACCTACTCCGGCCCAAACAAGCTCTTCAAGTATTGACGAATGGGTTTATCCTGGAGCTAGTGTAACAACTAAGTCCAGCAACTCCTTAAGCTTTGAAACAAGGGATGATACAGAAGCTGTTACAAATTGGTATAAAGACAAAATCAACTCAAAAGGTTTTAGCGCAAAATCATTTGTGACTACTAAAGCAAATGACAATATTTTAAATAAGCTTTCTGGTGCCAAGGAGAATCAGGAAGTCTCCGTTGAGATTAAAAAAGCCCCTGGGGAGGTAGCTGCTAAGGTTGTAGTTAATTTGAACTAGTTTCCACTGGCTTAGCGAAAACAAGCAGCCTCTTAAGGTCAGTCCCTATTGGTGTACAGGTTTGAAGTATTAATATATTTCCCTTTATATTTTCCAGTAAGCTAACCTGGTTTGGCCACAATTCCTTCTGATCAATGACCTTGTAAGTAAATTTTTTGCCATCCTTTGTAATAATAATCTCATCCCCTTTTTGTAGTTCATTAAGACGCAAAAATGCCACATTATTTCTTGTAATTTCCCATGGAGGAAGAGATGAGTGGGCAAACAGGTATATTACACCTTCCTCACCAGGTTTTGAAAAGCCCTTGGCCAAAGCAACACCTTTTTTAAGAGCTTTTGTATAGTTTTCCCTATTCCAGGGATTAACTTCGGTTACGACTGGCGCCTGGGCATAAATCTTTGGGATTGTAATATACCAGCCTGGCTTGCCCCTTGTTTGTTCAAGTTTAGGATGAGAAAGAAATAAATTAATAAATGGAAGGTAAATGTAAGCAAGAAGGGAAATAGACAGTAAAATAAGGCCTAAACCGGCAAATTTGATAGTCTTTTCCACAGTGCAATTTTAGCAAAATCTTTTCTCATTGTCCTCTTTAAATAATTAACTCTTTTAGAAATTGATTTTGAGTTAACCCAAAGAAAAAGTCCGATAAGGAAGAACAAAAGTGCTGTTAATGTTAAATTAGTTAAACCCCATCCTGTAACAGGAAAAACAGCCCCTAAAACCTGACCAACTCCTCCATCCCCTCCACCACCAGGTCCTGGGGGCCCGGAAGGTCCTGGGGGGCCAGATGGATTACAGTTCTCTACACAACCAGTGGGGGGAGTTGGTGTAGGAGTAGGTGTGGGGGTTGGGGTTGGGGTAGGAGGTGGAGTTGGTTTTTCCTCGCAGCAGATAACTTCAGCAATACTTAAATTAGTTTTATTCCAAAGGAGTATGTCCAGGATAATACTTCCTGTTTTAATGCTTACATCTCCTCCTGTGTTACCTGAGGCACTATTTCCACCTGTATTTGCCTTCCAGAATAATGTATTTGTTATTAAGGAATTGTTGTTTATATTTATATAGGTACTTGGGGTTAAGCTTAGCAGTATATTGTTTACAGAGTTGCTGCCGTTACCTGATATTTTTATATTTAAACCTTGTCCACTTGGGTCAGAAGGTGCAGTTACATGGGCAAGGTTTGTGATATTTCCAAGCTCAACTCTAGCATAAATGTTTCCTGTGTCAACGGAATTATTTCCACCAGTATTGTTGCTAACACTATTGCCTCCTGTATTAGCACTTCCAGAAATATTATTAGTGATTGTTGCATTTTGATTTACATAAACATTAGTTTGGCTATTCCCGTTTAGATCTACATTATTTTGAGAGCCATCCCCCGTCCCTTTTATAGCAATATTATCTTCAGACAGACAGCACTCAATGGTTGCTGAAGAGATATTAGCGGTATTCTCAACACTTACATCTTGTGAGATATTTCCGGTATTTATAGAGGTATCTCCAAGAGTGTTTGAGTTAGCTTGATTGTCACCTGTATTTGCTTTTGCTTCTATATTATTTTGTACCTGGGCCTCATTGTTTTGAACTACTGCAGTGGAGGTGTCTTGAGAAACTCCAGCACTATTTTGAGACTCCGGACCATTTCCAGAGATAGTAATTTCACTAGCAAACACACTTGCAGGTTGAAAAAGTGCAATTGTTAAAATTGCGAGGAAGGCAGCTACCGGCTTTAAAATACTTTTAATGACCATGTTTTTTTATAAGTTTTATTCTGGAACAGACTAAGATTATATTTAAAATCTGGGCAGATTCTGAGGCAGCTTTTTTAGTATTGTTCTTCTACTTTTGAAAATTCCAAAAACCAGCAGTGGAGGAATCAGTAATAATACCCATGCAAGGTTTATTCTTAACTTTGACTTTTCTCCACCTACAAGACCTATTACTTGATCACCGACATGAGTCTTAAATCCGGCAACAGATACTTCTCCAGCTCCACTTGAGGAACCAAAGCTTGAAGTGCCGGAAGATGGGTTTTGGTGCCCTACTGTTGATACGTGCGGTGAACCCCCAGCTGATGTATTAGCATTTGTGGCTTGTCCGCTTCCTTCTTCTTGGTTATTATCTTGGCTGTTATTTGGCAGCGAACCTGAAGGATTATTATTTGGTCCTCCCTGAGCTGGATCTTGAGTACCATTGGCTTTAACTTGCTTTGTTTGACCTGGGCCTACAAAATCCCCAAACCAGCTGCCAAAAACATTAACCATAGTAACTACTAATTTCCCCCCAGAGATGTTGTTATTCACGAAATTGACAAGATTTGCAACAATGTTAGCATCCCCTGTGGTAATTGAGGAGCTTCCACCAGTGTTTCTTATAGCTTTATTGCTACCTGTGTTGGCTGATAAATCAATATTATTTACCAAATTCATATTATTTATCTGGGTTGTTGTGTTATTGCTTGTTTGTGAGTAAGTAATATTATTAGTAGAATCTGCTCCATTTCCAGAATTAACAGCAGTGATTTCACCATTTTCACCAACTGTAAACTCTGTTCCGGAGGATCCAGCAAAGTTAGACCCATCTGCCCCTAAGATTCTGCCTATCCATCTGCCTCCTTCATTAACAATCACAAGCCACCAAAGACCTCCAGATAGATTTGAGTTAGCAATATTAACAACTTGTGCCTCAATACTAGTGTTTCCAGTGGCAATGGAATTATTACCATCAGTATTTCTGCTTACCTCATTATCTCCAGTCTTTGCAGATAGAATCAGATTATTATCAATATTAGCCTTGTTGAACTGGTATAGCTCATTATCGTTAACTTGAGACAAATTAATATTATTAGTAGAATCTGCTCCATTTCCTGAGTTTAGCGCAGTTAATGAACCATTAGTGCAAGTTGATCCGCAAAGGGACAAAAGCATATCTTCAGAGAGGATTATGTCCCCAACCAAATCACCAAAAATATTAACTGCCCCGTAGATCACATTACCCGCGATGTTATTATTAGCCAGTGTCAAAACATTAGCTGAAACATTAGCATCCCCTGTAGCAATTGTGTTGTTTCCACCGGTATTTGAGTTAGCCTTATTATCACCGGAGTTTGAGGCAAGTACCATATTGTTTTCAATCGATGCGTCGTTATTTTGGAAAGTAGTATTACTGCTTGCAATATCTACATTTCCGTTGTTTGTAGAGCTGTCCCCATTGTCTACATTCTTGATTGTTGTTGGCCCGCCCAAGCAGCCTGAAATGCAGTTAGCATTAAAGTCTAAAACTATATCTCCAATTTGGTCATCAACAACATTAAATTCAGAAACCATTAATCCGGCAACATTTGTATTTAAGGAGTTTATGATCGTCCCTGTAGTATTAGCATCCCCTGTAGTAATAACGTTATCTCCTCCAGTATTTCTGGATGTGGAGTTGTCACCCGTATTTGTGACTTGGCCTAAGTTGTTGGTTAAAGATAAAGAGTTATCTTGGGTTGTAGAGTTATTGTTTACGATTGAGGCTGATCCATTATTAGTGGAATCTACACCATTACCCGAGTTCACTATTGAAGCTCCATCACTGCTCGAGCCTCCTGCTACTGCTGAAAGATTATTATTCCCAGCAGTTAGAATCCCAGCATTGTTTGTTGCATCCCCAGTTGCAATTGTTGCTCCGCCTAATTGACTGTTTTGCACTTGATCACCAGTTTGCTGGCCAGCTGTCGAAATTGGAACAGTGCTTGGAGAAGGAGAGGGGGTAGAATAAAGGCTACTAATCTGTGGCTCTGCCGGCTTCTTTGCACTAGGGTTAGGAGTTGGGGTAGGGTTTGGACTCTGTGAGCTTTCAGGTTTTGGAGTAGGGGATGGTGTGGGCTCTGTTTGCTCTGTTGTTTCGCTACCTGGTGCTGGAGGAGGTGTTGGCTGCGGTGGTGGTGTTGGCGCAGACGGTGCAGAAGGTGCCTCAGGAGCACTTGGTGGAGTAGGAGCAGAGGGTGCAGAAGGTGCCTCAGGAGCCTCCAGTGCGTATACATTTAGTGGCAATACATTCCCTGCCAAAAATATTGACAAAACAAATATTGTTAAGATCTTTTTTAATTGATTTCTCATTTTTGACTTTCTTCTATTAACTATGAACTATTAACAAGTAACTCTATCTTAAGTGTAGGGCAGCTTGCAGAAGTGCATACAAGCTAACCCTACAACCTAAGGAATTAGGAGTGAGCTAATAACCAATCTAGCAAATCTCCTAAATCAAAAGAAAAATGAACATCTGCACCTGGGAACTCCCAGTCTGCATCTCCAACTGAATTTGCATTCAATGTGTTGGAAACATCAACAGTTGCATCTGCATCACCAGTTGTGACTGATGGGTCACCGTCTGGATCACCAGTATTTCTATTGGCGTCATTATCTCCTGTATCTGCATCAATATCCTTTAACTTATTGTCTAAGTGGGCTTTGTTGTCCTGGAAGACACCATTTTTCTTATCGTCTTTCAGATTTAATTTAATGTCGTTGTCGGTGTCAACACCGTTTCCACTTATTTTTAGCTCCCAATCATTAAGCAAGCAACCACAGTTTAGGTCAGCACTGTTGAAGTTAAGTAAATTATCTACTGTAACATCAACTGTTGCATCCCCTGTATCTATATCTACATCTCCTCCTGTATTTCTATTGGCGTCGTTATTGCCTGTGTCTGCGTCAGCCTTTACCTCATTCTTCACTTTAGCGTCGTTATCCTGATCGATAGCTTGAGCTGAATCGATCTTTACATCGATGTCATTGTCACTTGAGTCGCCGTTTCCAACTATCCAGGCACTAAGTTTTCCTGCGCTGCCACCTCCACCGCTACCACCTAATACTGCAAGGTTAGCATTAGCTGTTGTAGAAAGACCTACAGTTACATCAGCGTCTCCTGTTGTAATGGAAACACTTCCTCCTGTATTTCTGTTGGCATCGTTATTACCAGTATCAGAGTCAACGTCAACTTTGTTGTCAACGTGTGCTTTATTATCCTGGAAGATGCCGGTATTGCTTTTTTGATCTAGCTTAATGTCATTATCACTGTCAACGCCATTTCCTGAAATCTTAAGCTCAGTATTTCCATTTGAAGGACAACAATCCAGGGTTGCTGAGTTACTGTTTAAAGTGTTGTCAACTGTAACATTTGTTGAAGCATTCCCTGTATCTATATCTACATCTCCTCCTGTATTTCTATTGGCATCGTTATTACCAGTATCAGAATCAACTTTTATATCATTTTTGACCTTAGCATCGTTATTTTGAACAACCGAACTTGATTGCTCAATTTTTACGTCTGCTGTGTTATCTGAAGAATCGCCATTTCCGGAAATTGTTATCTCTGCTGCAAAAGCTGGGGTTGCCAGATTTAACAAAAGAGCTCCAGCAGCGATTGCAGAAGCTAGTCTTTTTTGTAACATATTTCGCTCACCCCCTTCCTTTCTTAATTTCCTTAATATTCGCTCAAATTTGAGCGCACTTCTTTTCCGCTTCTTTGCTTTCAACACAAAAAAACGGAGGCCGTCACATCAAGTTAAATTTGATGTGATAGCCTCCGTTTGCGGTCGGACTATTAAGTACCTTTTTGATATTATTAATTCTTAAACTTCTTGTCAAGTAGTCTTTTTTATAAGTTGATTCTCTTAAAGCTGTTCTAATACATATAGTATTTTCCATAAGCTACTTGGGCCCCACTTTAAAGGAATCTTTAAGAAGGTTTATAGTTTAAAGCTTTAAGTCAATGACAGTTTTTTTATCGTTTAACAACTCTCCAACTCTAAGTTTTAGGTTTTTATCAGAATCATTGATGGCAAATGCGAGCCTTGTATATTTAATCGAGCTGGCCTGCGCTTCTACAGGATCATTGTGAATTTCAGGAGCCAGTAATTCATCTTCATTATTATTAACAGATAACCGGAAATAATCCCTTGTATTCATCTGTACAGTTTTATTATATTCATTGGTGATCTTTAAGTTTAAAACCAAAAAAGTTCTCCCGGAAATAGCAGTTACTCTTTGAGCCTTAACAATAATTTGATCTCTTAACTCTACGCCTTGTAAATCAATTTTTATCTTGCTTACTTCTTTACCCTCCTGGTCTTTTAAAGGAAAAGAGAACTTCTTATTAATTGTTTGAGAGGCCTTCGCTGCGGGAACCCCTGATCTTGTATCTACAAAAGTGCCTGTAAAGTTTGAAGTCTCTGTTGAAATTATTCTATAAAAGAGAAATAAAATAATAGCAATTAAGGCAAGAAATATTATAAGAAAGATTTTGTTTGTTGTTATTTTTAATGCATCAAAATTATTAAGAGCCAGTTTTCTGTCAGCTCTGAAGATAAATGTATTAAAATTAGGCTTAATCTTAAGTCTTTTTAGATCTATCATATAAGTAAAATATAAAAAACTGCCCTTTAAGGAAGGCAGTTTTGGTTTCTTGATATTACATTATGGATTCTTAAAATGTCAACGTTTAATAATTAATAGTTTTTGATTTATTTTTATCTAATTAAGACATATTGACACTTCCAGGCAGTTATCGGATATATTTAACCCAACAAATTATGCCTGCCCAAAATACTCTATATAAAGAGAGACCGACCTAGAAAGTATGTTTTCAGGCCGGTTTTTTATTGGACTTTTAATAGAAGGGAGGTGAGAAAATGAATAAACTTCTCAAAAAAGCTGCTACATTCATAATTTATGGCGGTGTGGGTCTTTCATTATTAGCTACACCTGCTTTAGCATCGGATATAATAATATCGGGCAATGGCGACAGCTCCAAGAACACAGCTGAGGTAACAGTTACAACAAAAACTACGATTACTCAGGGAAACACATCGGATTATACCAATACCCTAAGACTCTCGGGAGATACAGGAGGTAATGAAGCAAACTCTAATACAGGAGGAGATGTAGATATAAGCACTGGTAATGTAGAAAATACTGCTAATGTCACTAATACTGGTGGAGGTAATACTGCAACCATTAATCTGGCACCACCTGATTTGCCCAATATCTCTATCGAGGATAATGGTAGTAAGACAACAAATAAAGCAACTGTAAAGTGGACAGATACTACTAAAGCTAAGCAAACTAATTCCTGTACCAAAAAGAATAAGGTTAAAGAGAATGGGAAAACCGGGAAAAACAAGGCTAATAAGAACACAGGAGGTACTGTTACAGTTAGCACGGGCAATGTCACAAATGGTTCTACTGTAGAGAACACTTGTGGTGATAACAGCTTAACCTTAGAACCACCACCTTAGTAGTGGTTGGGAAAGTTTTTAGAAGAACAGGCAACTTAGTACCGCCTGTTCTTCTAATAGGAAATAAATTAGAGTATTGACAAACCCATAGATTAAAGGCAAACTAAGTTGGGAATATAGGTTTTTGTAGAAAATGAAGCCTTCCTTATTAATTTTTAGAATTCTTCCTTTGATACTTATAGTTTTATCAATTTGGTCATTACATACACAAAGAGCTTATGCTGCAAACATCACTGTAAACACAACTGATGATGAGTTAAACTCAGATGGAGATTGTTCCTTGCGTGAAGCAATTCAATCCGCTAACACAGATACAGCTGTTGATGGATGTACCTCTGGAAGTGGCACTGACACAATTACTTTGCCAGCTGGCACTTATACCCTAAGCATTGCAGGAACAGGTGAAAATGCTAATGCCACTGGAGATTTAGATATAACCTCTAATCTAACCATCGCTGGTGCAGGAGCAACAGCAACCATTATAGATGGAGGTAGTATCGATCGCGTGATTGATATTGGTATAGGAGCAACTGCACAGATTAACGATGTAACCATCCAAAAAGGAAGTAGTATTGGCTTTGGCGGCGGGATCTTTAATAGCGGGACATTGACAATGAACAACAGCACAATTGATGATAATGAGACGACCGGTCCCAACCTTTCTGGCGGTGGCGGCGGGATCTTCAACGAAGGTACCATGACACTTAACAAAAGTACAGTAAGTAATAATACTTCACAAGGTCGTGGCGGGGGAATCTACAACCTAGATTTGTCATTGACTATTCGAAATAGCACCATTAGTGGCAATACCGCTCTCAACGGTGGCGGAATATTTAACCGGTTCAGTACCACTTTATCAGCAACTCATGTAACTATTAATGATAATGAAGCTACTGATAATGGTGGTGGCATTTGGAACTTTGGCGGAACAGCCAGTTTAGCAAACACCATTGTTGGAGTTAACACAGCAGCAACTGCATCAGATGATTGTGCAGGAGCTATTACCTCTTTGGGCTATAATTTAGCATCTGATGCCTCTTGTGCTTTTGGAGGTGTTGGTGATCTAAATAGCACTAACCCTATGCTTGGTTCTTTAGCCAGCAATGGTGGTCCAACAATGACCCATGCTCTACTTGCAGGAAGTCCTGCTATTGATGCTGTACCTCTCTCTTCCTGCCCACTTCCAACAGACCAAAGAGGTGTTTCCCGCCCTCAAGGTGCAGGTTGTGATATTGGAGCATATGAGGGTCCACCTACACTACCAGCTGAGTGTAGTGGCGTAATTGGTGACTACAATATTATCCAGGGAACAAATGGGAATAACATTTTAACTGGTGGTGCTGGTAGAGATTTAATATTTGCTTATGGTGGAGTTGACAAACTTATTGGAGGATCAGGAGATGATTGTTTAGTGGGTGGAGATGGTGATGATAGAGCTATAGGTGGATCAGGCGAGGATGTGTTGTTTGGCGATAATGGCAATGATAGGTTAGATGGTGATTCAGGAGATGATAGAGCCTTTGGTGGTTTGGGGAACGATAAACTAAATGGTGGCAGTGGAGATGATGAATTAATTGGTGATTTAGGCACTGATAAAGCAAAGGGTTTAACTGGTACAGATACTTGTGATGCAGAAGTAGAAACTTCCTGTGAAATTTAAAACTTCTTTGATCTAATTTTATTCACTTAATATATATTGACAGAGACCACTGTTTATAGATTAATAAAGTGTATTTGTAAATAGAATTCATAATAAAAAAGGGGGTGAAAATAGATGAATAGTAAAATTGCCTTAAGCGCCCTTTCTATTCTTTCAGCTTTGGCTTTAATGGGCGGTGCAACATTTGCATTCTTTAGTGATATTGGAACTAGTAATGATAATGTTTTTTCTACTGGGACTCTGGATCTTAAACTTTCTGATGATACTCCAGAAACAGATCAAGATGATGTGACTGCAAGCTTTGGGGCGTCTGATCTAGTTCCTGGCGCAAGCGTTTCTGGCCAGCTTCGTCTTAAAAATGATGGAAGTATTAATGCAGACCATGCAGAAGTTGCTGTAGTAAACAACAATAGTGACGGTACAAACCCGCTAGATGAAGTTTTAGAAATTTTAACTCTAGATTACGATGGATCTAGTGTTTTAGGTCAAGTTGCTGATTCTAATCTAAACACGTACAAAGATCTAGATGATCTGGAGGCATCGGGTCTCGATAACTTAAGTTTAACTGACTTAGGAGTTGATCATCCATTAGACTTAACAGTGCAGATGAGATCAGACGCTGGCAATGTGTATCAGGCCGATAGTGTTGATAGTGACTGGACAATTACATTAAATCAAGATTCTAGTCAGTAGTTTTTTCCTAAAAAGCTGGTGGGGAAACCACCAGCTTAAAGGGGGTTTTATGAAAAAAGTGTCTAAAACAATTAATTTTTTGCTTTTACTTTTTTTGCCATTGGCAGTATTTGCTTTAATGACCACAAAAACTAATATTTTAGGTTTAAGGTCTTTTGTAGTTTTAACTGGATCCATGGAACCTAATATTCCTGTTGGAAGCCTAATCTTTACTCAAAAACAGGAGGGATATAAAAAAGGCGATGTAATTGCTTTTTCCCAAGGGGATATAAATGTGACTCACAGGATTGTTGGGATTAAAAATAATTTTGGCAGAAATGGGTACCAAACCAAGGGAGATGCTAATAATACTCCGGATAAAACTTTAGTCAACTCCAAAGATGTTTTAGGAAAATCAATATTTTTAGTTCCATTTATTGGAAGGTTGGTAAACTTTCTCAGAACTCCCCAGGGATTTGTACTTTTAATTATTATTCCTGCAATTTTAATAATTATTTCTGAGGTTTTGAATATAAAAAAAGAACTTGTGAAGAAAATTGAAAAGGAAATGATGGAAAAGTTCAATATAGAGCAAAAATGAACTCAATAAATAAAGCATTAACTTTAGTACTGCTTACTTGCCTTTTTAGCTTGTCATATCAGGTTACTTATTCATTTTTTTCAGATACTGCAGAGTCAAGTAATAATACTTTTGCTGCCTCTTCAACTTTTCCAACCCCTACACCAAGCCCCTCTCCCTGTCCTTCTCCACTTGGAACGCATATAGTAATTAATGAAGTGTTTTCAGATGGAAATAAGAAAAAAGAGTGGGTTGAGCTTTATAATCCCACATGTTCTTCGGTTGATTTAAGTGGTTGGAAAATTGCTG
Organism: uncultured Gammaproteobacteria bacterium; assembly: GCA_964459095.1. GTDB lineage: Bacteria > Patescibacteriota > Microgenomatia > Daviesbacterales > UBA10151 > CAYWKL01. Next base: position 20,449 of record CAYWKL010000004.1, on the reverse strand, counting down.
ACGGAAACCAAACCGATACTCTCCCATCAGCCTCACCTATTCCTGTAGGAGGTTACAGCGTAGTCATTGCAAATCCAACTGATGTCACTGGAATTCCTGGCACTGCTATCACAATACAATTATCAGATAATGACATTGGTAATGGCTTGCAAGATAATGGAGACTCGCTACACCTTAAAAACCCATCTGACACAATTGTTGATGAGATGAGCTATGGAACTAACACAAGTGTTTTTGCTTCACCACCACCAGCACCCACCTTAACCCAGTCACTACAGCGAATACCTAACGGGACTGATACTGACTCAGCTTCTGATTGGACAAGAACTACACTAACCAAAGGGATAACTAATTAAATGAAAAAAAGGATTTTTACAATTTTTTTTGTTTTGTCTTTAATATTCTTAATAACTGCCTTGTATGCTAAGTTTAATCTTTTTGCTAAACCTTCTTATGTTTATGCTGTTGGAGATTTAACTATTAATTGGGGCATTGGAATAGATAATGTTGGGCCTATATTTAATATTTCTAACTTTGCTCCAGGAGATGAAGAGACTAGAACTGTAAATATTGAAAACACAGCTTTAATTTCCAGAGCTGTGGCTATCAGAGGAATTAAAACATCAGGTGCTGGAAACTTAGAAAGCTCTTTGGAGATTGTTATCTCAGACAGCAGTGGTGATCTATATGGTGGCACTAATGGAACAAAAACACTGGAGGACTTCTTTAATGACACTAGCTCCCCTTTAGGAGTATTCTTATTTGACCTGGCAGGAGGAGCAAACCAAGATATTGAAATAAAAATAAAGTTTTTAGCGGGTGCTGGAAATCAATATCAAGATGCTAATGTTGTTTTTGATGTTCTGATTGGTATAACAGTGGATATTCCAGCTGAGTGTTCTGATATTGTTTTTGATAATGTAGTTTTTGGCACTGCTGGCAACGATAGGTTAAATGGTGGTGCTGGAAGCCAGCTCATTTTAGGCTTGGAGGGCAATGACAGAATAGATGGTGGAGCAGGAGGAGATTGCATTGTTGGGGGGCTAGGCAATGACAACCTTGAGGGCGGGGCAGGCGGTGATATTATTGATGGTGGGGAAGGAAATGACAAAATAGAAGGTGGTGCTGAAGGAGATACTATCAAGGGAGGATCTGACAATGATAATATCCGAGGAGGAGCTGGCAATGATAATATTTTAGGTGAAGGGGACAATGATGTGATAGATGGAGATGCAGGAGCTGACTTTATTGATGGAGGAGATGCTCATGATATCCTAAAAGGTGGTGCTGGAGGAGATACTTTAATTGGTGGGAGTGGAATCGATACTGCTAATGGCCAATCAGGTGTTGACTCTTGTACAGCTGAAGTGGAGACTTCCTGTGAAATTTAACTAGTGGTCAACTAAATCTCAAGAGAGTTTGAAGGAACTTGTATATCCTCCCTTGTTTTATTTAGGGATTTGCTAAGTGAGGTCCTATCTTTGGACAACTTTTTTTCTTTAGGTTTGGCACTTATTTTGTTTATAACTCTTTGGGTTATTTGAGTCATTCTTCCTTCTTCAAAATAAATTTCTACAGAGCCATAGATTTTATTTTTAACTGCGTCAGTAAGAATTCTTAGAAGATGTTTTTGATTTGTTTTCCTATCCATTTTTAAAGAGCAGCTTTGGCGATACTAACAAAAGAGTTTTTCCATGTCAATACCTACTTAACCTATATTATATTGACACCTCGGAGGTGTTATGAAGCTACACCTTGGAACTATTCAAACGCTAGATGCTTTACTTGATCTAATTTTCTTTGGTAATCGGCCTGATCCCACAAGAACTCCTTATAGGCTGATATCGAGGGGAATTGTTCAAGTATAGCCGCCTTTGCGCAAATGTCATTATTGTTTCCGGATATGTATTCTGGCAGAGACGAGTAAGCATACTTTTCAAGATAAGCTAACGTCTTAACAACGAAGGAGGTGTGGGGATTTAGATGGATATACCTATGTACATGTATGAGTTGCTCGTTATCCTCAATTCTCACCACCTTAAATTGGCCTTGGAATAAGTGCCCCTGGCGCAAAAACTTTGTATTAAAATAGCGGGTGTAACTATTTTGGAAGAGCGATATGAATTTACTTATACCGTCTTCTGAAACCTGTTTCAGTAAAAGATGATAGTGATTAGGCATTAAGCAATAAGTAATTATATCAACAAGTCTAGCAGAATTCTTTTTAACATTCTGCATTATTTCGTTTCTTTTATGAGGGCCTTGGGCGAGAAAGTATGATAGCCTGATTGGGGGATTTTCAAAACTGTAATACGAAATTGTCTGAATCGCTCGATCACATGAGGAAGCCTTTATAAAGATTGGTTCCTTATTAATGCTTCTATTAAAGGCGTGATAGTATTGGTTTGTAACCAGAGGGGTTAATCTACTGGGCATTAAGATAAGTATTGCAGATTTTCCCAAGGTGTCAAGTACAAATCACCTCGGAGGTGCTAATTCTAATTCCTAGCCTTTGGTCGGGGTGAGAGGAATCGAACCTCCTACATCTGCGTCCCAAACGCAGCGGTCTACCGGTGACCTACACCCCGGGAGTACTTAGCCTATTTGGCCCCTTTTTGTCAATTAGATCATTTTACACTACCAAAAGGATCAGCACAAACTTTATCTGTTCCATTGCATTTAGTAAAATAAACCCATGGACAGGTATGATCAGAAGAAATTGGAGGAGTTAAAAAACAAACTCACTCCTGGCCAATACAGGGTTTGTATGCTAAAAGGGACTGAGGCCCCCTTTTCTGGAAAGCTTCTGAATAATAAAGAAAAAGGTATGTATCAGTGTGCGGTATGTGGACAAGATTTATTCTCATCTGAATCTAAATTTGAATCTGGTACGGGCTGGCCGAGTTTCGATGATCCTGTTGATAGGAAACATATTGAACTCCTAGAAGATAACTCTCATGGGATGAATAGAACTGAGGTTGTCTGCAATAGATGTGGTGCACACTTAGGGCATTTATTTGAAGATGGTCCAACAAAAACTGGAATGAGATATTGTATTAACTCTGTAGCACTTGATTTTAAAAAAAACTAAATATTTGCAATTTGAGCAAATTTAGATATACTTTATCTAGTTCAAAGTAGAGTATGTTCGGTAAAAGTAGCAAATAACTAGTTACTAGAAATACGAAACTAGCAACTAGTTAGGCGGTGATTTATATTAAAAAATTATTTGTTGGTTCCCTTCCATGGGCTGTTGACGACCAAAAATTAGGTGAGATGTTTTCTCAGTACGGACAAGTTGCAAGTGCAACTGTTGTTAAGGACAGAAACACAGGAAGATCTCGCGGATTTGGATTTGTAGAGTTCCAAAATGATTCAGAAGCTGATGCAGCTATTGCTGCTTTAAACGGATCTGATATGGAAGGAAGAAAAATCGTTGTCAACGAAGCAAGACCAAGGGAAAACTAATTTAAAATTTATCCTTCAGAAAGTTCTAATATTTAGATTACTACTGAAGGATATTTTTTGTTACAATACGCTACAAGTGCCGCTGTGGTGGAATGGTATACACGTCCGCCTTAAGAGCGGATGGCCTATGGCCGTGTGGGTTCGACTCCCACCTGCGGCACACTTCGACTTCGCTTAAGTGCAGGCAAACTTATGATTAAAGAGGAAAAAGTTAAAGAAATTTTAAATAGACTTAAAAAAATTTATCCCACTCCTAAAACAGCTCTAAATTTTAAAAACCCATTCCAGCTTTTAGTAGCTACTATTTTATCCGCCCAAACAACTGACAAAACTGTAAATTTACTTACTCCAGAACTCTTTAAGAAGTACCCTGAGCCAAAAGCTTTCGCTAATGTATCATTGACTGATTTAGAGAAAGCCATTTCCAAAGTGAATTTTTATAGGAACAAAGCAAAAGCTATAAAAGAGGCTAGTAAAATAATTGTAGAAAAGTATAAGGGAAACGTGCCTGATAATATGGAGGAACTTGACGGTCTTCCTGGAGTAGCTAGAAAAACAGCAAATGTTGTTTTAACCAATGGATTTGGTAAAAATGAGGGAATAGTTGTAGACACTCATGTCATGAGGTTATCCAAGAAACTTGGATTAACTGATAAAAAAGATCCTGCAAAAATTGAAGGTGATTTAATGAAAATAGTTCCTAAGAACGAGTGGGGAAATTTTTCAAATATGCTTATTCATTTTGGTAGGGAATACTGCCCAGCAAGGCCACATGAATGCAGGAACTGTCCCTTAAAAGAACTTTGTCCGGATTTAAAATGATACCTCATAAGCCTGAGCTTGGTTTACATATGGCAAACGGAAAAGTAAGAGAAGATTTGTCCTCTGCAAGATATTTTTCTGAAGAAGAGAATTCTGTTGTAAGACCTTATTTTTTAAAAAGTTCTTCATCGGGATGTTCAGCAATTTTAGCTTCGGGTTTACTTTTAGGCTTATTTGCAACAAGATTAATGTTTGCGTCACGAAACAAATAATCGCGCAATAATCACGCAGGAAATCACGCAACTGAAATATAGTAGCTACTTGGGCCTTTACCCTCTAGTTTTATTAATTTTTTATCAGCAAGTTGTTTTAGCTTAAGCTGGGCAGTTCTTTTGGCAACTTTTAATAACTTAACTATGTCCTCGCTTTTTATCCTGTCTGTGGTTCCCAAATAGTCCATGATCTTAATCTCATCTGGGTCAAGATAAGTTTGCTCACTGCCCGCAACCTTGTCAAAACCCAGTGAAGTTATAGTTTGCTTTACTTTTCTTGCTTCAACTAAAAATCCTGCCACAAAATACTCAAGCCAATCAGTAAAATCAGCTCCCTCCTCATACTTATCTGGCCAACCATAGGCTAAACCATTATAATAATTTTGCCTGTTTTTATTATAAAACTCCTCCAGCACTAAAACACTCCTAAAATCCCAACCATCTAAATATAAAAGAAGTGTGGTTAAAAGCCTTGTAACCCTACCATTCCCATCAGAAAAAGGGTGAATGTGAACAAATTGAGAGTGGAATATTCCAGCTTTTATAATTGGGTGAAGCTCTTTCTTTTCTGCTTGTTTCAACCAATTGAGAAGTTCTTGGATCAGCGGTTTGATTTGGCTAGCCTCTGGGCCTCTAAACCTTAATTTTTCTTTTCCTGCTCCCAAATCATCCACAATATAAACATCTCCTGGCCTGAATTTGCCTATTTTTTGGTTCTCCAAGAGTCCCTTCATACTAATTGAGTGAAGTTTAAGAATTAGATCTATATTTATTTTAATCTTTTTTTCAGAGAGCTTATCAACCTCTTTTACAGCATCTTGGTAATTTTTAACCTCTTTAATACTTTTGCTATCTGCAGCAACAGACATACCTGATAACACTTTATCTACCTGGTATTCTTGCAACTTATTTCCTTCAATAGAGGTAGAGGTATGGACCATTCTTATTAAAGCCTGCCTTTTTAAGTGAAGCTCGTTTAAAGGCAAGACTTTAGATCTTTCCACTATGGTTTTTATTTCAGCTATCTCAGAAATAGCTGTTAAAACTTCAGAGGAAATAGAGTATTTTGGTTTAAAACTCATACCTATATTGTACCATATTATCACGCAAAAAACGCGCAATAAATTGCGCAAAGAGGTTAAAAGTTAGAGCCTAAATTTCCTCTAAAATCTTAAGTTCTAGGTTTTTGCCCTCAATAATAAACTTAAAAATTACTTCCTTTTCTTTATTATTAGTTATATATAAATTCTGCCTTGCATTAGCTTCCTTTAACCCAGGCATGAAGTAAAGGGCCACTCCGTACTCTTTAGCAATCCCGGGTATAGCCATAAAGTCATGGTTAGTTGGAACATCAGTTTTAAGTCCAGCATCTTTAGCCACCCAATTCATTAAAGAGGCTAAATGGCAAACACCATCTCCCATTAAGTAACCATCGTGTTTAAAGCCTTGCTCATAGTTAAACCTAGCTTTAGTGGTTAAAGCTACTTTGCTTTCATACTCTGGCAAAAAGTCTTCGTGGAAAGCAAAAATTTCCCCTTGTTTTAACCTAAACTCAATAGTTCTAGATTTTCTAACATCATCCCAATTGATATTCTTAGGATCAGAAACTTCATTGTTCAAGTAGGCTAAATTAAGCAGAATGTTATCTGCCATGATATCTGACATATAGCCTCCACCAGGAGTACGCTCTGCCAGGTTAATCTCTTGTGAGGCAAGTTCTATTTGTGGATTAGTATTTGGAATAGCTGCAAGTGTAAGAATTGAAACAGCGGCTATATTAGTAAAAATTTGGGCAAACATAGGTTTAAAAAAGTCTCCCTTGCGGAAGACTAGGAGTACAGTATATCACACTATCGGTCTAAATTCAAATTTTGGACCCCATTTTATCCTAAGATCTAAAATTGTGTTAAAATTTTAGGATACTGCGGGATCGTCTAATGATAAGAACCATGACTTCGTCAGAACCTTGCCATTATCCGCCCCTTAGTATTGCATACTGCGGGATCGTCTAATGGTAGGACGATAGCCTTTGGAGCTATCTATCTTGGTCCGAATCCAAGTCCCGCAGCCAATTACCTGATTTTTGGTAGTTGAGGAGCGCTTGGAAGACAGAGTTGAAGCTAAATTTAACATTTTTATCTACCAAAGAGAGGTTCGAAAATACAAAATTAGACAGGTATCTCTTTTCCTCTGGCTTTCGAACCTTATAGATTTCTCCAGCTTGTTGAGCCACATCTAAGACAAGACATCCGAAGTCAACATATTTCTTATCTGCTACTGCATGTTGTTTGATTTGACTTAACAGTAGTGATTGTTCCTCAAGTAATTGTTCTCGCTTTCTATGATATGTTGCTTCATCAATTTCTCCGTCTAATTTGTCATCATAAACCTTATCCAGTCTGTTTCTAACTTGTGCAAGAGTATTGTTCAAATGAAGTAGAGATTGTTCCCTGAATTTAATTTCTTCTTGATGGCTTTCTCTCAGCTTTTCTTTTAACCATTCAGTAGTATTTTGACCTAAAGACAAAGATTGTAATGTAGAGATAATCTCATCATCAATCTTTTCTTCTCTTACAGCACCTTTTTGGTTACAGGGTTTGAAGTGTGTGCAGTGATAATATACCCATCTATGAACTTTGCCGTCTCCCTTATTTGTTTTAGTCTTTTCTTCAGCAGTAATTTTGCTTCCACACTCACCACATTGTAATAATCCTCGATAAGTAACATTGTGCTTTGCATATACAGGTATTATTTCACCATTTTTCGTTCTTTGTAACATTTCCTGAACTCTATCAAATAACTCTTGGTCAATTAAGGGTTGATGTTTGCCTTCATACAAATGACCATTCCAACGCATCGCTCCGTAGTATATTGGGTTAGTTAAAATTACATGATAATTACTTCTTGTAAGAGGTTTGCCGTGTTGAGACCTAAAACCTCTATTGTCCATTTCTTTCTTGAGAGATTTTAGGGAGTGCGAACCAGAGGCATAGAGTTCGAATGTTTGAACGATAAACCCATCTCTTGGTGAATCTGGAATAAGTATCTTATCAACCTTCTTATAACCAGTAGGAGATGCGCCGCCGGGCCACTTACCCTCTTCAAGCATTCCTCTTTGCCCTTTTTTAACTTCATCAGATAAGTTATCTATGTAATTTTTAGCTAGCACGGCTTTTATATCAAATTGAAATTTAGCATGTGAATTTGAGTTCTTATTTAGAACAAAGTTATCCCTTGTAAAAACGAAGGTAATATCATAATTATATACCAAATCATAGGCTAAAGTGGCATCTTTTAGGTTACGAGTTAGTCTGTCTGGCTTTTCAATATAGACGAACTTAATGTTCTTGTGAGCTTTAATATAAGATATCATTTCATTAAAGTCATCCCTTTTCTCTGAAGCCTGTGCAGACTCAATTATGTTAAACTCCTTAACTATTTTTCGGTTATCACTTTCTGCTTTCTCACGATTAGCTTTTGCTTGTTGAGGCAGCGAATAACCTTCGTCTTGTCTTTGAGAGCTAATTCTATTGATTGATATTGATTCTTCCATATTTGTATTGTGATTTAGCAAGCGTCACCATTCAAGATAGTCACTTGGACGACTTTCGAACCTGTTGAATTGGTACTTCTTTATTCTCTTTATCTTTTTGGTCAAATCTGATTAGTGCTTCAAAGAATTTCAGCAAGTTGAACGCAGCTTGGTATAATTTTTCACCTTTAAGCTCGACACCATAGTCTTTTTTAACTGCGTCTTGAAACTTCTCTAAATCCGTCTGGGATAACTTTGTCATGCCTTCTTTGCCTCCTCTTTGAATTGCTGAACCAATTCATCAGTAATTGCCGGGCCAAAGAAGAAAAGAGTTGAGGAGAATGATCTGCTTACACCAAGCTGTTCTAACTCATCAAAGATAGGTTTACTTCTGTCGAATAACTCGAATTGCCTCTTCTCATAAGATTCGTTTTTATGACACCAGTCGTACCCAACCTTCAGCTTTAGGAATAATTCTTTGATGCGTTCAATACGGGAAGGATTCATCTTCTTCCTCCTTCCCTTGGTCATCACCTATAACTGGGGTAAATGGTGTCGTTGGTGTCGCTCCTGTCTTAGGGCCAGAGAACAAACTAGTTTGACTGTCAGCATCTGTGTCAGTAACTTCTGATGGTGGCAAGGATGGTGTCGGAGAATTGGTATTATCAGGGCTTGCTTCGTCACCATTGTCAGCAGCGACAGGATTTTCCGATACTTTCTGGAGTATCAATCTTCTTGGCCTAGACTTGTCGTCTCTAGTTACCTTAATTCCTTGGTCAGCAAGATTTGAATGGATAAGTTGAATCCGCCGGGTCAGCCATGAGGGGTCTTTGGGCCAATCTCTGGCCTTCACATTAACTTTTAAGCTCTCCGCTAGTTTCTCTAGGTCAGTTAGTAGTTGAGTTGGAGTACCTTCCCAAACCTCCTGATCCTCCATAAGAGTAACAATAGTAGTACCAACAGGGCTAGCTTCAATTGCAGCCTCATTTTGGCTGACTATATTGCGATTATATGCATCTAAAAAATCCTTATCTTCGTATCCTAGTGCTCGGGCAATGGCACAACCCCACCTAGCAAAATCAGCCATACGAGGATGAGATTCGAGGGAAATGTTGGGATACTCTATAAGCGCCAGTACCACAACATCAAATACTGCGCCTAAAATTTGAGGTTTTAACTTATCAAACTCTTTCCAGAACTCTTGCTCCTCACGCCTACTGTCTTTGGATATTCGCTCAAGTCCAATGAGTATTGACCTATCCAGTAAATCAGCCTTTTGAACTACAAGGTTAATCCCATTGAGTCCAACGCTTCTTTGGAATGAATAAATGACATCATCGTCATCTGAGAACAGCTCCCGCTTAGTAAATCCATCGCCGGTACACGCCCTCGCTAGTGCATCTGATAACCAATCAGGTAGTGAAGATATGTTATCCAGGAAGAAAAAATAATGGTGGGATGCTAGTTGAACGAATTCTCTTATACCATCAGGAGCACTCAAAGTTTTCAAAGCCGAAGGGTCAATCAAAGATTTAAGTAATCGAAGTGGGGTAGTTTTACCAGCTCCCTGTGGGCCATAAAACACGAGTAGTGGATGAGGGAAATCTGGAATGAAGCAAGCAACTGTATAAACCAGAAATAATAGCTTTTCACCCTCATCGTGTAAATTGATAAAGTTCCATAGAACAATAATATCATCACCTGCCACTGGTGCTACTTGTTCCAATTGATGAGGGAATCTTTTGAATAATATAGGCGGTGTAGCGCTAACACGCCAACCAGACTTATCTAAGTGTACTGCTGAACCATCCCCAAGGTCATACCAAATTGCATCACCATAATTTGCTATTCGAGTATGAAGGTCATATTGTTCACCATCAAATATTGCCTTGCCTTCCAGAAGTTGAATAACATTATTGATTGTGTCGCTTGAGATGAATCTGCCAAAATTTTTATATACATGATAAGCAATGAACTGCTTGAAGGATTTTGAACGGAGCTTTAGAACTTCTCGACCATCGCCCTTAATTGCTGCATACCCTTCTTTATAAGAAGTATGAAAGAAGATGATCTTTTCTTTTTTGATTTCTTCAACTATTTGAAGCGCTACCGATTTGCTTTTTTCATCCGTATCATCAGAATTTTCCGACTGCTTCTGCTTTATACTTTCAAAGACAGCTCTGAGTTCTTCTTCAGGTAATGGTTCCTTATTTTTCTGATTCCACGCTTTGAGAAGTGGCCACGCCTCGTCCTCCCATTCTTCCTCTGGGAATCGTTTTAGGAGTTTTCCGGCTACTGAAGCAGCGCTTGTGTTTCTCCTGCCTACTTCTACACCATTTAAAATATCCTTATCCCAATTGCTATTTTTATTTTTTCTTTTGGGTTTTTGTAATAATGCTTTGACAAAATCAGGTAGTGGGACTATGGCAACTTTGTCAGGATGAGTAATCCACTTGTAAATCTTGCCGGACGCATGAGTCGAACCAGGAAGAACTGCGTATCCAGCTTCACCACGAACATCGATTCCAGGTACGGTTCCAGCTTGATTTTTAACGCCTTCCTCATAACGAAAGAATATGTGATAACCATTTCCACCAGTTTTACTTTTTACTGTTTCAATATCCTTGAATTTCTCGTAGCTTCCTCCATGTCTTGGGTCAATGTCAACAATAAGTAAATTTGATATTTGGCCTGTTACAACAGCTATATTTGCATCTGGGAATTGCTTGAACCAACCTATAATCTGATCTCTACTGGCTCTTTCTTTCTGATATTTTTTCCAGCTAGCCAATAATGGTTTCTTATTTGCGCGAACAGGAATAATACTCCACTCAAACTTTTCAGCGTAGTGCAGCGCTTGTTCTAATTTAGGATTTTTGTTACTATCTATTTTGCTCATATTTAAGTGTTAGCCCTCACGACTGGACGCATGCAGAGATTAGACATACGTCCAGACGTCAAGGTTAAAATCACCCTTTCCCTCTAAATGATTTGTTGTGTTGGTATAGGCGACTTTTGAGTTCCCGGAGCGCAAGACTTAAAGCAAATGGATCAATCGAAGCTTCGTGGGAATAATACTTATTTTTTAGTTCTTCTGATAATTGAGGTTCTGTAAAGATGAAGACTGCTTGGCCTGAATCATCCCATTCAATATCAAGCAATGTTACTCTTGATGTAGCGAGAAGATATGCGCATAAATGCAAATCAGAATTTTTGAAATATCGTTGATTCATATGGTTGTGAAATCTAAATTTCCTATCACAACCACATTACATCAGCCACAAAATATTCTCATTGTCACAATTTCCTTAGTAAATTATGAAGAAATCTTATCGGGGTTTGCGTTGAAGTTTCCTATCCAGATCGCCAATCCAGCGTGATACATCTATAGCAGAGGGCAAAAGATAACCTTCCTCAAAGTCATATTTCCCAATTTTATACAGTTTATCCAGTTCCTCAACAATCTTCTTCGGCTTTAGTCCCTTATAATGCAATTCGTAGGCTTCCAACTTTATTTTTGACTCTGAGCTAATAGGGGAATTTTTTATAGGTAGTTTACTTAAATGCTTCTGGATAGCTTTTTTATTTTTTCTTAGAAGTTTATGAATCTCGTCCAGTGAGGTTTTCTGCGTAACAGTAATTTGGAAATCTACAGCCTCACCAGATGGATAATTTGTAGCAAATCCTGATAAAAATATCCCGGGGCCGGGTGTGGTAAATTTTCCCATAACTATAAAATCACTTATAGATTGAATCCAAGGAGTTGGGAGAGAGAAAATACTAACGATTTTTGATGCATGCTTTTGTGCCAAGGAATAAATTTTTGCGGTGGGATAGTTTTTTAACAATGAATTATTTGTAATTCCAAGATCCTTCCTGGCTTCATCAACCAATTCTTCAAACGCCTTGTTGTATTGAAGCAGTTGTATATAATCCAAGTCCTGCTTATCAAATTTACCACGAGATTTATCAATCTTAATTTTCATCTAAATATAAATTAAATTGGTATAAGTTCAGGCAGGGTAACTTATCTTACTTCCAAAAGGAACAGATTCCTGTTCATTAAATCCTCTTCCAGAATAAGCAGGTTTTATTTCTCTTAGCGGAGCAGGAATAGGCACAGCTTTTTTAACTACATTTGGTTTTGCTTGCTTTATTTCAGCTACTTGATTTGAGATTCCTTCAGGCTCTGTAAGTAATTCATTGGGCTTCTCCCTAATAATAGGTTCATGTTTTATATTGAATAACTCGCTGGCTAGTAGATGGTTGTTACTGCTTGGGTTCCTGTCATATCTTTTCCTAGATGGTCTTTTACTTGGAGGTGGTTTAAGGTATATACCATTTAACTTCAACAAGAACTCCATGATTTTTACATAATCACTAGCTCTGAACTCGATATTTTTTATTTGTGTAAGCACAGACGAAAGGTTAGAAACTAGCCTCGAAGGGGTTACTCCAGCCCTATCATTCAAGGTATCTAGTGCTCTTCGTATGTTAACTTTTCTTAAGTTTTGTGAAGCAATGACTGAAGCATTCTTACTTTTATACCCTGCTTTGATAGCACTTTGCCTACCTCCCACACCTTGAGCATAATAGTGAATAAAAAGCCTTTGTCTCTGATTAAGATTAGTATCCATTTGTGCTTAAAGTATAACATATTTTACGGACCCTATAGTTTGAATACAGGTATGAAAGTTGATATAATACGAAACTATGTCTCAAGAAAGAGAATCACAAGGCAAATCTCATGAAAATCTTAACCCAAAGCCTTTAACTCATGGCGAGTTTTATCTTGCTATGACAGAAAGACCAGACCCAAATGGCCTGGGTCTAAGACCAGAGTTGCGTAGCTTTTTTGTTGGTCAGGAACGGGCCTACAATCAGCTTTATGAAGCTATAACTCAATCACCAAATGGCACAGTTATTGCACTTACTGGACCTTTTGGAGCAGGAAAAGATGCTCTCCTCGATGCTGTAATCACCGATCTCATGGCTCAAGGAAAAATTAGGGGTGAAGAAGCGCAAAGGATTCATGTAGATTATGGCTTGGATGAAGATAAAACTTTCGAACAGATAAGAAGAGGTTATAGTTGGGTTGAAAGACCACAGGAGCTGGTGCTACCGAAAGTCCTAGCAGTTAATGAGGTAGCTTATGGGTGGGGTCATTCCAAAGAGGATTTACAAAGACAGTTAGCAATTGCCAGTAAGTTTTTGGGTAATGAAGTGCTAGTGATGGTGTTGCTCGGTAACTACGCATTAGAGGATCCAGAAATTGTTGGTGCAGTAGGTTCACCTCATGAACCAATCATTATAAAACTTGATCCTCCTACGCCCGAAATGATTAAAGAAGCTCTGCGACAACGTGTTGTCCACGCCTTAGAGCGTTCACCTGAGGAGATAGATATTGATGCATTGCTTGACCCTGAAGTTTTATCAGCTCTAACTCCTAATGCTGAATATCCAGTGGCAACAATGAGGAATATACTAGGAATATTTGAAAGTATCGGGAGACATTTAAAACCAACAGAAGAACCCTTAAGAATTACACCAGACTTAGTAAGAAGATTATATATCAGAGATGAGTTGTATGATGATTTTTGGCAAGCTTCTGACCCAAAGCAACAATTTATGCTCTGGGGACTACAACATATTAAAAATCACGATAATGGTAAAACTTTGATGAAAGCTATGACTATTGAAGAACTGCGACAAGCTTGTCCTTTGGATTTAGAACAAAGAGGATATGAACGAATGATTAGGGAACTAAGAAACACGCCTGATTGGTTGCTGCAAGTAGGCTCGTATCCAAATCGATATTTACCAAGACAGGATTACTTTTTAAGAGCAGCCTTTAGGGTGCTGCCACTTGATCCACAATCCGAGGGAGGCCAAGCAGAGGTACAGAGGGTTGAAGAAATCGTATACCACGGAGCACACAGAGCAGATCGCAGAAATATAGATGCGTGGAATTCATTAATTCAAAAAATGGAATCAATTTATGGATGGGATTCTGATTTTGGTCGTGAATTGGTTTTAGATGTTATAAGTACATTCGATCAAAGAAATAAAGCAGAAAGAGAAGAATTGGAAAGGAGGATGCGTGAACTCGGCAGAGAATGAAAGATCATTAGCAAGAGCTTCTGAACCAAACCTCTATCTTCCAGTTCCATCTGGAGAAGTAAGAAGGTATGAACAAGGTCCTCTATCCTTGATGCTTGCACAAGTCGTAAAAGACTTAGATGCTCTGCCCTTCTTGCGTTCACCAGATGATCTTCCTGAAGCTATAAAATATTTACGAAATTCCAAAGATGGGATCCTTGTAATGATAAGTCGAAGGAGACCAATTTCAGTAGCCTATCGTGGGTCTGAGATGGTATTAGAAGCAGCACATACATATGGTTACTTTGCGGAGGCATATGAAGAATCAAATGGTATTCCTCAACATAAAATTACCAATCCTTCTACAGTTTGGGGTGGATCCTATGAACCGGTAGACATAAGCGACCAAGGCGATCATTATGAAGCTGGCCTCACTCCTACAAATTTTACAGGGACTAGAAGACGTTTACTTGGGCTGCCCACAGAAAGACATTTGGCGCTGCCAGAAGGGACAAAACAGGCCCAATTAACAGAAGGCGAGGAAACAGAAGTAATAGAGCAACATCGTTTGGGTGAAACCGGGGCATTAGTTTCTCAAGAGGAACCAGTTATAGCTAAGCTATTTGAGGTAGCTAATGCACAAGAAGCTGAAATGGAAAGGGTTGGACAAAGTATAAAACACTCAATTAGGGGCCAATTTATTCCCACAAGCCAAGGATTATCGAATGATGTAGGCTTAGCTCATCTTGTTATTACAGATGAAGGTGATCTATCTCAACTTCTGCCAATCTCGAGTAAATTAGGGCTGGAACCATACACTCTTCAATTTTGGAAAATGACGAGAAATATAGGCCCTTATGTTCGTCATGTTATCCGAAGAGGTGGTAAAGCATCTGAGGTATTCCCTTTAGATACTATAAAAGACCTCGAAAATCATTATTCAGATTCTCTTCGACTATTTAAAGAGCAAATAAGTAAGTACCCAATAGTAGTAACATTGGACACTCGGTCGTTATCAACAGCAGTTCACCAGAGAGATTTTCGTGATGCGGAGACTATGCTCCTTTATCATCTTAGTGAAGAGACTAGAACTCATCCATTGTTTGCAATAATTGAATTAGGGAAAGACTTAGATGAAGAAAATATCGATCAACCATCAACTAAACGTCAAGGTAGTGGCAGATACTTATTTCAGGGTGAAAATATAGATGACATAAAAGACTTGTTGGTAAAAATTGGAGTAGATTATGCTCTTACAAAACAGGTACGGGGATTAAGCAAATTAGTCTCAGCATTGTGAAAATTTAGAGTATAATAAGAAGTAGATGAGTGATATGACCTTAGAAACAAGACCAGGAGTAGAACAGTTACCATTTAATCCAGAGGATTATTCCTTAAAGGAAATTCTGAGACCTCAGCGTTCTGCATTAATTGTAATTGACATGCAAAATGATTTCTTGTCTCCGAAAGGATTTTTTGCTACACACCCAGATTCAGTTGGTGGGGGTACAATTGACGGAATGCAAGCGACAGTGCCACATATACAGAATTTAATTAGCACTGCTCGTCAAGCACACGTTCCAGTCATTTTTACCAAAGGGTATGAAGATGTAAAATTCAGAACAGGGCCAGGATTTAGACGTGCTGTAAAATGGCAAGAAACAGATGGAGATGGAAGTGTAAATTCACAGAGTGGCACATGGGGTGCTGAATTGTATGAAGGAATAGAGCCTCAAGAGGGGGACATTGTAGTTGAAAAACACAAATGGTCAGCCTTTGATGGTAAAGATAAAGATGGTAAAACTTTGGATGAAATATTAAAAGAAAAAGGAATTCGAACGTTAGTGCTAACAGGTGTTGTGACAGAGACTTGCGTTCATTCAACTGCACAAGAGGCTTTTAACAAAGACTACTTTGTAGTAGTGCCCAAAGATTCTGTAGGGTCAAATAAATCTGAGCAACATAGAACTGTTTTAGATCGCTTTGATTTTCTTGGCGATACAATCAATGAGGCAGAGGAAATCAAACAGTACTGGCCCTCTTCTGATGCAACCCCTGTTGTTACAAAATAGCGACTTTTCAAAATTACATCGCGCACAGGAGACAGCTTAAATAGTATTTTGAAGGGTGAAATTTTGGGTGTACCGGGTGTCAAAGTGATGACTTCAGTGAACCTGATAAGTCTGCGCCATCCAAGAGCTGGTCAAGTTTTAGCTTCAGAATTTTTCTTTTAAAGTTCAGTTCACTTAATGAATCAACTGTAGATGCAAAGTCGCACCCATCCCTTGTGCTGCATTTGGAGACTGTGTAGAACGCATCGTAGCAGTTGTTGACCATCTGGTGACTCACGTCAAGTGCATCAGTCATCCTGCTGTCTAATTGTGCCTTCCTTCGTTCAACTTTATTGTATATCCAGGTAGTATCAATCAAATACATAAACCAACCACCTACAAGAAATCCTGTAATGGCGACTCCTCCTGTAAGAATAGCTACCTTAGTTATACGCATATTGTGGAGTTGGTTGCTGTATAATTTGTTGTAGAGTAGCGTAAGTTAGGTCAATGGGTTGATACGGTTTCAGCCATTCATAGGTTCTAAACGTGTCGCCCAGAGCCAGCCAGGCACAAGTATAGGTAAAAATCCGCAGGTGTAGCTACAGTTCCACCCCCGGGGTGGGAGCTGGGATTGCCCAATTTATTTTAGCGGGATTTTGGAAGCCATTTATCACCTGTCCATGAGAATTCTACTCCAGAACTATTAACAGAAGCGACATTATATACATATTTAACATAATTTTTAAGGCTGCGGATGGTATAGCTTGTTACAGTAGAAGGAAGAGCACCAACAGCATACGAGTATGTTTTATCACCTTTTTCTTTGTAGTAGAGGTTGTAGGTAACTGCACCGGGTACACTTTGCCAAGTGGCTTCACCCTTTGGAAAATATGCACCAAACGCTGGCGATGCAAGAAGTGAGGTTCCAATAACTCCTAAAAACATCAGAGAGAGAATTTTTTTCATTGTATTTTTCTAATCATAAGTACCACTTTTTTATTTGTCAAGCTAGCTTTGTTAAACAATCTCTGCACGTTCCAAAAAACTCTAATGAATGGTAAGAGACTTTGAATCCTTTTGTATTGGCAATATTTTCCTCCTGTTTGTTAAGATCTAAAAGGGGAGTGAAGTCTTCAATTTTGCCACAATTTAGACAAACTAAATGGTGGTGGTGCTTTTTAAAATCATACTCATACCTTTTTTTACCTTCACCAAAATCTAATTCTGATATTATTTTTGCATCGGTCAAAAAAGCTACTTGTCTATAAACTGTAGCCCTATCAGGAGAAGATTTCTTTGTTTTAAGCTTCTCTAAAATTTCTTCAGCAGATTTGGGCTGGCCAGCTTTGTAAAGAATCTCTAGAATAGATTTTCTAGCTGAAGTTAGTTTAACTTTTTTTGATTTTAAGTCACTGAAGACATTTTCCAAAAATTGCATGGGTATATTCTAATCCAAACTTCAAGTTTATCAAAACTTTGTTAATATTAATTATTGGGTGCAAAGACTTTAATTTTTATATTTATGTTTGTGGGATCTATTTTAGGAGGGTATATTCCAGTACTATTTGGAGTTGATCCCTTTTCTTTTACTTCAATTCTTACAAGCACTATTGGCGCATTAGCTGGAATTTTTTTAGGATACAAACTGTCTAATTTTTTATCTTAAGCAACTCTTTAGCTTTTCAATACTCTCAAAATCATAAATTGATACAGGCAGTATTTTTTTCTTTAACTTACCTAATAACTTAATTTTTCTCTCTAAATCTTTTTTTTCTAATAAATCTGACTTAGTAAGTAAAATGATTTCTTCTTTTTCCAGAAGCTCAGGGTTATACTTTTTAAGCTCATCTCTTATCACCTCGTAATCTTTTAAAGGATTTTCTGACTCAGAAGATATACAGTGAAGTAAAACAGTAACTTTTTCTATGTGTTTTAAAAACTTAAAACCTAAACCTTTTCCTTCCCCTGCTCCTTCTATTAAACCTGGAATATCTGCAATAATCTTAGATCCTTCGCTGCTCTCAGGATGACGGGGAAGGACACCCAAAACTGCCTCTAAAGTTGTAAAGGGGTAATTTGCTACTTTGCTTTTTGAAGAAGTTAACTCATTAATTAAACTGCTCTTACCACTATTTGGCAGCCCAATTAGTCCAAAATCTGCTAAGAACTTTAATGTTAAATGCAGATGTTTTTCTTCACCTGGCAAACCAGGCTGAGCATACTCAGGAGTTGTGTTTCTTGAAGACCTGAATTCAAAATTTCCTCTTCCTCCTAAACCTCCTTTGGCAATTAAAACTTCCTCACTAGCATCACTAATTTCCAGTACTTCGCCTGTTTTTTTATCCAAAACAGTTGTGCCTATGGGTAATAAGACCTCCAGATCAGATCCATCTCTTCCATACTTTTTATTACTCCCACCAGCCTCACCATTTTGTGCCTCAATTATTTTATCTTTTGTGAATCTGTTTAAAGCGCTAAGATTAGAAGTAGCTTTAATATAAATATCTCCACCTTTGCCACCATTTCCCCCATCAGGACCTCTTCTTGTTTTATAAAAAGAAACCTTTCCAGCCCCACCATGTCCAGCTTTTAAAACTACATCAATTTCATCTATAAACATGAGCCCATTTTATCAGAAACTCTGAACTTTGATTTATAAGTAGTTGACAAAGTAAAATAATGGGTATATATAGAAACTATGAGTCAGGAATTGGAAGCTGAAGTCACTCGAGATCCACAGCAAGTGTGTGCATTTAGAGCTAGTAGATTGATTCGATCCTTGCAGAGAATCCCTAGATTTACAAGTTTTAATTGCCAAACTTGGGCAGGTGATTTTGTCTTAAGTCTGACGCAATCATATTATGGCAGATCTGAAGTTCTGAGCGGGCGAATCGTTAGCCCAGAAGAAACAGACGTCTTTGTTGTCAAAACCTTTATTGGTGCTAATGGCGAGCCTGATGGGTTTTATCATTTCCATTCTGAATACTGGACAGGCGAAAAAGGACTACAGATAAATCCTACAGATCCTTACGTTGATTCGGCCGAAGCTGATTTATTGATTACACGGATTGCGAATAGTTTGCACGCATATATCTAGTCTATCTTTTTGTAGCTTCTCTTACATAATCCAAAAATATAGGTAAGCCTTCATCTAGACTTATCTTTGGCTCCCAGTCTAAGTATTTTTTAGCTTTTTCTATATCAGGCCTTCTTTTTTGAGGATCATCTTCTGGTAAATCCTCTACCATTTCCATTTTTGAAAGGGAGTCAGTCAGTTTTATAATTTTCAGAGCCAGCTCAGTAATTTTTAACTCCTGCGGATTTCCAAGATTGTAAACCTCTCCTTTTTCTCCTTTTTCGCATGCTTTAATTAGTCCTTCTACCATATCTGAGATAAAACAAAAAGACCTTGTTTGTTCACCTTCTCCAAAAATAGGCAAAGGCTCATTTTTTAGTACAGCTTTAGCAAAAACCATCACTACTCTTCCATCATCCAAAGCCATTCTTGGTCCATAAGTATTAAAAATTCTTACAATTTTCCCGTCCAGATTTTTTGCCCTTACAAAAGCGCAAGTTATAGTTTCACCAAACCTTTTTGCCTCATCATAAACAGAGCGTGGACCAGTTGAGGAGACATTGCCATTATAATCTTCTTTTTGAGGGTGAACTTCTGGATCTCCATAAACTTCAGAAGTTGATGCATATAAAAATTTAGCTCCTTTTTTTAGAGCAAAATCACATAAATTCCATGTACCTTTGGAATTTACTCTCATTGTCTCAAAAGGAAGAGAGTGATAACTTTTTGGGGACTTAGGATTAGGAGAGGCAGGAGAAGCTAAATGGTAGATCTCATCAGCTCGAAAATCTAATGGAAGCTTTTCACAAACATCTATTTCAATAAATTTAAAATTAGGATTAGACTTTAAATCCTCAATATTTTCAATATTCCCTGTGATCAGATTATCCAAGCAAATAACCTCATTTCCTCTTTTTAAAAGCTCGCCGCAAAGGTGTGAACCAATAAAGCCAGCTCCACCTGTAACAACAATTTTTGCCATTAATTAAGTGTAGTACTTGCAATCTCTGATTGTCCAGGATTTATGTCATCCCCGACCAGATCGGGGATCCATTGAATCAAATTCCTAGATTCCCTCTTCCGAGGGAATGACACAAAATGTATAATCAAATTTATATGTCATCATTGATAATTTCTGTTAAAAACTTAAAAAAATACTATTCTGTTTATCAAAAAGAGCCTGGAT
>CAYWKL010000003.1:0-48674 GCA_964459095.1 uncultured Gammaproteobacteria bacterium | reverse complement strand
GATAAAACAAGCTGTATCTCAGATTCTCTTTTCTTAATTTCTAAAAATGCTTTAATTAAACCTTCTACATTTTTGTGAGGATGAGCATTTCCAACATAAAAAATGAACGGCTGCCTAATACCAAATTTCTCTAAAATATTTAAATTTTTCCTCTTTGACAATTTCTTCACGATCGTGATAATTTTGTCATCAACGGCTTCATAAGTAACAATAATTTTTTCTCCATTTATATCCCACTCATTTTCTAATTGTTTTTTTACATAATCTGAAACTGTAATAATTTTCTTAGAATTTTTAACTGCAGCTGAGAAAACTTTTTTGTAACCAAGTTGTTTCACTTTATAAACTAAAGGGTTTAACGTAGTTACCCTATTCATTGCAAAATGCTGATGGATTAAGTCATGGATAGTTACAATAAACTTTCCTTTGTAGAAAATAGGGACATTGAAGTGGGGAAAATGGACCAAATTTAATTGGTATTTATTAAGTAAGCTAGGGAATTTAATCTGCTCTTTTACACCATACCATTTAAAGTTAGCTAATATTTTATGAAAGTTAGTATGATAGTCTAGTCTATCATACTCATCCCTCAAGTGGAAAATGTAGTATTGGTTTACTTTATCGAGCTTTTGTAAATAAAAAAGCAAATTTCTAATATACCTTCCTACCCCCGACTCATTATAAAGTCTAGCATCAATTCCTATACGCATTTAAACTGTTAAGCTCCTTTTAGCTAACCACCATTTAAAATTGACTCCAAAATAGACTAATCGATTTACAAAAAAAGGGTACTTTTTTTCATAATGTTTTTTATAAAAAATAATCATGGTTTTATAAAAATCATCTAGAGATTTTTTTCTAGTTTTTAGATCCGCAGAAGTTAAATGTTGGGAATGTTTCTTTAATCCAGTTGATACCCCCTTACTATGCAATACCTTATATTTTGGTACATACATAATCTTGTATCCTAACTTTTTAATTCTTAAGCAAAGATCGATGTCTTCTGCAAACAAAAAAAAGTTTTCATCAAAAAGTCCGGATTTTTCAAGAACGGACTTTCGTGTCAGAAAAAAAGCTCCTGTTATTGCGTCAACCTCATGGACTCTTTTCATGTCCTTTTGAGACTGATGATATAAGGAGTCATTTCCCAACATATAAAGAAGGGAGGCCCAAGGCGTTGGAAAACCCCTGTGTGCAGTTAAATCAACCTTTCCGTTTGGAAGCTTTACCTCACAGGTTGCTGCCCCTAGACCTGAATTTTCCTTCATGAAATTTATCATTCCTGATAAAACTCCATCTCTAATCTCTACATCTGGATTTAAAATTAAAACAAACTCTGTTTCCAAATTTTTAAGGGCTTGATTATTTGCCCTAGCAAAACCGACATTTTCATTATTCATTATATATTCAGCGGGAATATCTATTTTTTTTGCAAGAGATATACTTTTGTCTTTTGATGCATTATCTACGACATAAATTTTTAAAGTTGTCTTGTCTTTTATTTGTTTTAGAGATAGAAGGCATTTTTCTAGAAACTTTCCGGAATTGAAATTTACTATAATAATAGTTAGTTTATCCATTTGCTATCTCTTTATAAACTTCATCCAATTTTTTAGAAATCTTTTCATATGTATATTTTTCCTCAACTAGTCTTCTTCCGTTTTTTGCGATTTTCTCATACAATTTTTTATTCTTAAGAATTTTAATAGAAAGGTCCGCCAATTCTTTAAATGAATTTCCATAAAGAACCGAATTGAAATTTATCGCCTGAATTCCTTCAATACCAATAGGGGTGGTCACTACTGGGAGATTACTGGCCATTGCCCCTAAAATTTTAAGTCTTGTTCCTCCAGGACCATATAATGGTGCTACCAAGATTCCTGATGTTCTAAAAACTTTCTTTATGCCCTCTATATCATCCATTTCAAGATCAATAAACTCTACATCGTTAACTTTAGGCTTAATAATTTTGTTTGTATTCTGACCGGCAATTATTAATTTTACACCAGTCAATTTTTGTTTAATTAGTGGAAAAATTTTTGTCATTAATATATTCACTGCTTCTGTATTTTGAAGCCAAGCATAATTGCCGACAAAAACAATAGACTTAGAATAGTGAAGTGATGTCTTATCAAGTAAATCCTCTCCTACTCCATTCGGAATAACTGTAATTTGAATACGATTTGAAAGCGATCTCACAACATCTGCATCTTTCTCTGAAACTGCAACTACTCTTGCTGCTTTTTTCCAGTAATATTCCTCCCAATATTTTATTTTTAATACGTCTAGATAAAGTATTGGTCGAACAGGAAGGAAACGAAAATTTTCTACAAAATGTAAATAAACTTGGTATTCAATTGTTTGATCAACTAAAACAATCGGGATTGTTGTCTGAGGAATATGAGGACTTACATAAAAAGTCTCAGCATGTATAATATCAAAATTTTGTTTATCTAGTATTTCTTCTAATGCTCTTTTTTCTGCTCTTGAATAATTTCTAATGATCAAAAAAGGCTTTAAACTAAAAGCAGTATTTAGTATATTTTTTAAAGTCCAAGGTTTCTCTGGTCTCTTAAAAACAAAGACCTCTCTGCAATATTTTTTTAACTCTGACACATACTTTTCTTCTTCTGCATATTTAATTAGTGAAAAAAGGGTAATTTCGTGTTTCTTTGATAAATTTTTAATTAAGTTATAAGAGCGGATTTGTCCACCAGAGGAGGTTGGAAAAGGTAAATAGGGCGTTAACATTAAAACCTTCATAGGGGTTCCTTGAGTTCCTCTTTAGTCTTATTTTCAATAAATTCCGGGTTAACACGGCGTAAGTCCACTATTACATATACTGAGCTTTTATCAACAACTTTATATTTTTCCATTAACCAATTAGTTTTAGCGTCAAAATTAACTGATACATAGTGAGTTATACCAAATCTTTTTACCATATCCTCAACATTAGTTAGTACAATAGGAAAACCTGGTCTATTTATTTGATATAAGAAGGCAGTGTCTCCAAAGTAAGGAGCAACTACAAATGCATCTTTAGGAAGTAGCTTGTTTGCTGCCTCACCTGCAATTACAATTGAATTATTATTTATTTGATAAAGTCCTTTAACTTCATTGAATGTAAAGTAAAAAGTTAATGTTAAAAATAAAATGGCCAAAGGAATAGTCCAAATTCTGGGGATAAAGTAAGGTTTCCCCTGTAGCAGGTCTACAAATCCTTTTGACAAAAAAATCGATAAAGGCGGTACTATCATATACTGATAATAATCGTGTTGTACATTTCCTGTTGCAAAAACAATTAAATATAAAAACATAGAAAGAGCTAAATAATAAAGGACGGCTGTTTGTTTTGGTGTTGGTCTAATCAGAAGGCCTAAAAAAACTAAAAAAGTACCTGTTACAGAAAAAATTTCCCTACCAAATCTATCACCAATAATCCATCGCCAAAAAGCAGGTCTAAATCTAATACCGTTTCCGTTAAAAAGCCAACTTGATTGGGGTATTCCATCAGGATAATTACTAATCCAAAGTCTCCAGAAAATGAATGGTAAAAATCCAATCAATATTAAAAAATATCTTTTTGGAATAGGAAAAAATTTTTTCTCTTTTTGAAGATATGAATAAGAAAGGGGAAGCATGTAAAAAAGAGCCATTGGTTTTGTTAAGAATGCTAAAGACATAAACATCAAGCCAATCAATAGAATATATCCCTTATTTTCATAAATCCACTTATCTAAGAAATAAAACATCCCCAGAGAGAACAGGACTAAAGACGCCTCTGGAAGAATGGCTCTTGAAAAAAATACATTAAAAGGAAGTAATCCATAGGTAGCTGCAGATACTAAACCAATAAAAACTCCAAAATATCTCTTGGCTATTAGATAAACAAAAATTATAGATCCTAGTGAGAAAAAAATATTTATTAATCTTGCCAGTTTTTCATCAACGCCTCCATTTATTAAATATGAAAAATATACTAGGCTTGGATAAATTGGGAACTCAACCATTCTGTATCTTGCAAGATTCTGCCTTCCTGTGTCTGAAATGGCAGACATATCATCATATTTTGGCAAAAAGGGATTGAACTTTTCTTTGAAAAAATTTCTTGCAACTGAGGCTGTATCTGCCTGTCTCCATGAATGCCAGTCTGCAACTGCGTTATCTATTTTGTAAAGTCTTAACCCAAAAGATATAACAAGAATAATAATTAAAAAGGGGAGTGGATTTTTAAAAAGTGTAAAAATCTTATGTATCATTTGTTGTTTTATAATCTGAGCAAACAGCCCAAGTAACACCCAAAAGAAGCCAGAATACTTCTGCTATTTTTGAAGCTTCCAAAACATCTATGAAAGTTCCTGTTATTAAAACAACAACAGTTGAGCTAAATATCCCGATTACAAAATATTTGTCAAACCCATTTGCCCTTTCTATGAACCTGTTCATTTTCTTTAAAACAGCAAAAAAAACAAGTACTAGCGCAACTGTTCCTAATAATCCGGTCTCCCCCAGTGATCTTAATATGTCATTATCTGTTGCTAGTGTAATCGATGCATACCCCGACCCAAGGAGGGGGTTTTTATAAAAGGCGTTTATTGCCCTTGGCCACTCCACATTTAATCTGATCCCAAAAGATCTATAAACACCAAGTTCAGTAGAGTTAACAGGCTCTCCTGCTACGGTATCAGCAGATATTGTGGTTCCCTCAGTAGGATTACTACTAATACCTTGCTCTCTTTCATTCAAAATTCTTTCTCTTTCGCTTTCCGGAATTTGTTCTATTGGGGTAAAGGGTGTAATTGTCCCAGGAGGTGGACTATATTTTGGCCCACCTCCCCCTATTATATTTACAGTGATTGTTGCTACCAATCTATGTCTTAGTTCAGGAATAGCAAATATTGAAAAAATTGCTAGAAGAAATAATCCTAATATTAAAATCTTATTCTTGTTTAACCAAAAAACAAATGCTATTCCAAAAATTGAAGCAACAAATGATATTCTTCCAGCTGTAAATGCCAAAAGAATGAAACTTAGTAGTCCCTGAATAGTTATGAGAAGTTTGCCTAACAAATGTCTAAAGTAGAGAAAGAAACTTGCAAGTAAAGTTAAAACTATTGATAAATAAACTGCCAAATCATAATGACCTGCAAAAGTGGAATTTACTCTTGCTCCTTTAGCTAGATACAAAATTAATCCTTTTGAAAATTCGCTGTTTGTAGTTGATATAACAGGAAAATTTAAATAAATTTGCCCAAAGCCATACAAAACTACTATCATTGCTACACTAAGAAATGTAAAAAAAATTAACTTCACCTGTTTTTGAGACGATATGCTTGAAGCGCTGATCAGAAAAAGTCCCATATACTCTATTCTTCTAATCCAGTGTATAAACCCAAGTTCAGGTGTAGTTGAGAAAGTTACAAAAACTCCGGAGATTACAGATAACAATCCAATCAGAAAGAACAAGGTGAAAACTTGAAATATTCTCTCACCTAAAAAAATTTTTATTTTGTTTAAATTTATTAAAAACCAGAGTAAAAAAACCAAAAAAATTAATATATCTTCAAGTCTAACAGCAACAAAAGTACCACTTATTCCAAAAAGAGGTATTTTAGGATATAGGGGGATAAAAGCTAAAAGCCCCGCTAGTAATAAATAAAAATTTTGCCTAAATATTAATAAAAACTTTTGCATATGTTTTGGAAATATTTAATTTTCCAGCTAGAAAATAGAAAAAAATTCTTAAGATAATAAAAAATTTAATTAACAAACTAATCATCATTAAGCTTAAAATATCAAAATATTTTTTGTAGATATATAAGATCCCTTTAAATTCTCCTAACCATTGTTTAAAATTGGCATCTTTTGAACTCCCACCCTGTATATGGACAATAGTAGCGGAATTAGTCCACCCGGTGTTTATTCCATTTCTTAAAGCGCGATAGCAATATTCCACATCTTCTCCATACATAAAAATGTCCTCATCTAAGTAACCAATTCTGCTTATGGTTTCTGATTTTATTAGCATCGCTGTTCCTGAAACCCAACCAACTTTTTTTGATTTTTCATAATAACCAACGTTGTTTATATGAAATGAGGGAACATTAATCCCTAAACTTTCTAGTAATCCATCCATCCCCGAAATCCAGTTAAAAAGTGCAAATCCGAAGGGAAAGTCTCCAGCATTTGGTTGAAATTCACCATTTTTAAATATAAGTTTACAAGATATAATTCCAAAATCAGAGTTTTTTGCAAAATTAACTAAATTTATTAAAGAATCTTTTAAAACAAGGGTGTCCGAGTTAAGAAGTAAATAAAAATCGGCTTTTACTTTCTTAAGTCCTACATTATTTCCAGAGGAATAGCCTAGATTTTGTTGATTCTCTATAATCTTTACTTCCGGAAATTTCTTTTTAACCATTTCAACTGATCCATCCTTAGATGCATTGTCTATTAAAATAACTTTTGCATCAGCATCAGGATTTAAAATCTTAAATAAACTCGTTAAGCAATCATTCAGTAAATATTTTGTATTGTAGTTTAAAACTAATATTGCAAGTTTCATCCCTTAAGCAATTCATATCTCCACAGTTTCACAAGGTAAATTGTCAATATCCAAAATAAAGTATAGACAATAATTCGCAAAAAAACATTTGAAGGATAATACCTAATTGTGGTTTTTGTGTTAAAATATTTTCCGCCGTAGAAATAATGATCTCCTATAAAACTCCTGGCTCCTTTATGATACATATCATTTGCAAGCTTTGGATCATATCCATTTACGAAAAGAGATTCTCTCATTGGAAAAACATACTCCTCCAAAAAAGTGCTTTCCTGTTGATCTCTTACGTATTTAAAAGCTTCTTCAGGGGGACGGTTAATTGAGACTACAGGTAAACTAATAAAAGGAATCAGTGTTTTTGAAAAAAAGTCCTTATAAAAATAAGTGATGTAACCCCTTTTGAAGTTTGAGAAATATGCAGTAATATTTGGATTTTGAATTGTGTCCCCTTCTAGCTGGGATTTTGTAGAATCTTGTAACGGAGGATAATCATTTATCGATGAAGTTCCTGGGAGTAATAAATAAAAAAGCCCTACTAGAAACAATGTAAAAAAGATCTTATTTACTCTCTTTCCTACTGATAAGCTTTTCAAAATCTTTAGGAAAAAATTCATCATTGGAGAAGCCTTGCTCTTCCTAATTTATAATATAAATTTTTATTTCTTCTTTCCCCAATCGGTCTTGCTGGTACCCCTCCTACAATTTCAAATTCGCCGACGTTTTTCGTAACAACTGCGCCAGCTGCAACTACTGCCCCTTTTTCTATTGTTACTCCTGGTAAAATAATAACTCTAGGACCTATAAAACAATAATCTTTGATATAAACTTCACCTGTAATCGCTTTGAAATCTTCAGAATTAATGTCATGTTCACTGTTATAAATTAAAACATCAGATGCTATATCAACGTGTCTACCAATAATTAATTTATCTCTTCCATCCAAAAATGCATTTTTACCTATAATTGTTCCCTCGCCTATTGAAATATTTTTGGGATTAAAAAATTCAGTTCCCATATGAATGTGAACTGATTTGCCTATTTGAACACCTGCCAGGAGGTAAAATAAATATCTAACTTTATAAATTGGCAGCGAACCAACCAACTTTAATATGAATATTTCTAAATCGTCTATATATGCTGCGAGTCTTTGTATAAGCTTTTTAATTGCCTCACTAAAACTTAAATTCCTCCCCATTTTATCCTTAAATCTTATTCCTGAGGAAGAAATTTTAACATTTTCAAAAAGACTCATATACTAACAATTATACAGGAAATCAGGAAGGATTCTAAATTTATGCTATTTTGAAAAAATCTCAAGAATTTCTTCATCAGTTAACTTAGCTTGGCTTTTTTCTATTTTTCTTTTTTTTCTAATTTCGCCTATTTTTGATAAAGCTGAAAAAAATATCGGCCAATATTTTGGATTTTGTGTTAACTTCTTCATCAATGCCCTCTTGTGCTCTGAAAACAAATTCTTACTTGTGATATTTTTCCATATAAATATGAGTTGATTGCGCTGTGCTATTTTAGCTATACTTCCTATTGAAAAATTCTCTGAAATAACACCTTCTTCCTTATAATGATTTACTTTTGCCTTAGGTTCCCAAAGATTAATATACCCTCTTTTGGTTGCTCTATAACCTAAATCTACATCTTCTTCATAAAAAGGGTCAAATAACTCATCCATTCCAGATAGCTCATTCCAAATTTCTTTTCTAAATAGTCCACTTCCACCTGAGACCCATAGCGTTTGATGAGACTCTTTCATTAATTTATCTTTAGGATCTGCCTCTCCATGCCAAAAAAATCCATCTTCAAATTTTCCAATAGACCAAAATCCACCAGCATTGCAACCAACACTAAAAACTTCATTCTTTTCAAAGTTTTTTAAGAGTTCATTGATTGTTTCTTGAGAAATATCTGCATCATTATTTAAGAGAAAAACTAATTGTCCTTTTGATTTCTGAACACCCAAGTCAACAGTTGAAGAAAAACCGCTATTTTGTAATTTTTCAATTAATCTAATTTCTCTAAATCTCTTTAAAATCTCAAGACTTTCATCTGTTGAGTTGTCATCAACAATAATTACCTCAACTACATTTTTATGTTTCGCAGCCTCTAAAACAAGTGGTAAATGTCTCTTCATTTTTTTTGCACCATTCCAATTTGGAATTATTATAGAAATATTCATTTAATATTTTCGAAAACTTGTATAACTTTTTTTGCCATTTTTTCCCAGGAATACTTTTTTACTTGTTCAAACCCAAGTTTTATCATTTTGGTTCTAATTTTTTTATCTGTCAGATAAACCCTTATTGCCTGCTCAATTTGATCTTCTGATTTTGGATTAACTAACAATCCTGCCTTTCCCACTACTTCTGGAAGAGATGAGACATTAGAGACAATTACTGGAGTTCCACAGGCAAAAGCTTCTACCACAGGAATACCAAAGCCTTCCCACAGTGACGGAAGGATAAAACATACTGCACCATTTAAAAACGCGACAACTTCTTCTGTTGGGATAAACCCAGTAAAAATAATTTTGTCCTCAAGCTTTAATTTTTTTGGTCTTTCTAAGATATCCTCATACATCCAACCTTCTCTCCCTTCACCCTTAAATTTCCCTATTATTACCAGTTGTAGATTTTCAATTCTGGATATGGCATCTATAAGCCTTATTAAGTTCTTCCTGGGCTGTAAGGTACCAACAAAAACTACATAAGGGTTTGTTATTTTGAATTTATCTAAAACTTCGTTAATTTTCTCTAAAGAGATTTTTTTGTATGAGACTTTGTCAAAACCAGGGTAAGCAACTGTAATTTTGTCTTTGCCAATAGTGTAATTTCTTAAAATATCTTTTTTTGAAAAATCAGAAATTGTTATTATATGATTCGAATTATATATAGAGAACTTTGATCCATACTTTAGTTGTAAAAGATCTTTTTTTGCAAAACTTCCTGGATAATGAAGAAAAGAAAGATCAAATATCATTCCAACACGCTTAACAGGAGAAAACTGAGGAATATAGTGAGTTGGTGAAAAAAATAAATCTGGCTTTTGTCTTTCCTTAAATAGGGTAAAAGGGAGCGCAATTTTTGACCAAAGTATTTTTGGCTTCAGAATTTTGTATTTCCAATTTTCTCTTTCTTTAGGTAAATCATTAATTGGTTCATTAGGTAGACAAACAGTATAACTATTTTTTTTATCATATTCGTATAGGGCTTTTAATAATCCAGCTGCCACCTGACCACTGCCAAGTCGCTGGTTAACATTTGCTTCATAACCATCAATCCAAATATTC
The DNA here is from genome assembly GCA_964459095.1 of uncultured Gammaproteobacteria bacterium. Classification (GTDB taxonomy): domain Bacteria; phylum Patescibacteriota; class Microgenomatia; order Daviesbacterales; family UBA10151; genus CAYWKL01. The sequence continues at coordinate 38,811 of CAYWKL010000003.1, read as the reverse complement.
ATTTATTTAAGACTTTCTTATATAATTCTAAAGTTTCTTTTGCACATTTTTCCCAACTAAAATTTTTTGCTCTTTTTAGTCCTTTATTAATCATGTCTTTCCTTATTTGATTATCTCCTAAAACCATATCAATTTTCTCTCGCATTTCGTCTACATTATTTGGATCAACATAAGTTGCTGCGTCTCCTCCTATCTCAGGCATAGATGAAGTATTCGAGGTTACAACAGGAGTTCCAGATGCAAATCCTTCAAGGATTGGTAGCCCAAAGCCTTCATATAAAGGAGCATAAAGTAAAACTTCACTGCTTGCATACAAAAGATTCATATCCTCAGCATTTACAATAGGGATATCTAAACCTGCTATAACTAAATTCTTCTCCCTGCAAGCTTCCTTTATTCTTTCCAGATTTTTCCTTTTTCCAATTCCTCCTATAGCAAGCACAAATTTATCCGGTAGTGAGTGTTTTTGTTTAAACAAATTTATCTCCTCTTCACTTCTTGGCTTAAATAAATCTGACGCTCCTTCATATATAACTGTAATTTTACTTTCAGGAATGTTTGAGAGCTCCATTAAATCCTTTTTTGTGTTCTCCGAGACAGCTATTATCGCATCAATTTCTTCTTCAACTATCTTTAATCTTCTTTTTTGTACTGCCACAATTTTAGGATGAGACAGCTCTGGAAATTTAATAGGTATAAGATCATGATAAGTAGTTATCTTTTTTGCTTTTGTTTTTGGTTGAGTCCAATCAGAACTGTGAAACAGGCTTAAATCAGGTAACACGAAATCAACTGAAAAGATTCTAAACTTGCTGCAAACAGCTTCAAAAATTGTTGGGGGTATTGGAATACTTTTAACATTTGGTAGATTACCTGAATATTTTTTCCTAAGGGAAGCAAACAGAAACAAAAAATCAACACCCTTATCTTTAACAAGTTCAGTGGCTAAATTTTGAGTATATGTAGAAACTCCACCTTTATGAGCAATTTGGGAAATATCTATTCCAACACGCATATCTACATTCTATCAAAGTATTTATACTCATATATAAATCCAACTCCCGGGAAATCAAAAGTATTTACTCTTTTGTATCCTAGGCTTTCAATTTCTTTTATAAGAAGCTGTCTAGGATCATTTATCTGATATAAGTATTCAAAAACTAAGATATCTTTATTTTTGTCCAGCATTTTAAGCTCCTTGATATCTTTTTCCGATTTTGCTGGAACTGAAAGTAGACCAGGGAAATATATTAAATTTTCACTTTTGTAATAAGCGAACGGGGGTGGAGTATTTGCATCCTCAAATAAAACATAGGCGTCAGATTTATTTAATTTAATGAGATTTACTGCTTGTCTCCACTGTTCTCGTTGATATTTTGGACTAGTGTAAAAGATAATCAGTGACATGAGAGAAATTAAGATTAATAAACACGCTGCTAAGATACGATATTTCTCAAGCTTAAATATCCCAATCGCTAGTAAAATATATAAAGCAGGTAAAGTAAAAATAAATCTGTGGTAAGAAAAAATAGGAAGAATAAAAGAGATTGATAAAGATAAAAAAAGAGGAATTATCAACCAGAGGAAAAATAGTTTACTCCCTCTTACTCTCCAGGCAAGATAAAGAAGATATATATAAAGTAGGGAGAAAATTCCAACTATTGCTGCATAAACCACTTTGTTTTCAAAACTAGCTCGCCCTATTATATTTTTTGCAAAAAAGAGTCCTAAATCTTTAAAAGAAACTCCACCAACTATCTCAGACCAAGCTGGCAGATTTTTTGCAACTTCCTGCCCTTTGGTAATCTGAGTTGGTAGAAGAGTCAACCAAGGAAAGACAAGCAGTAAGGATATGAATAATAAGCTCAGAATCTTTAGAAGATACTTCTTTTTTTCTAAAGAAATTAAAAAAACAATCTGTGCAGGAAAAATTAAGTAGGCCATATAGTCCAAAGATAAAACAGCAAAATTGGAAAGAATATAAAAAATCCAAGCAAACTTTTTGTTTTCCAGAATTTGAATTAAAAATAGAAATGATAGTGCACTAAAAAAAGCTGCAGCTGAATACATTCTTATTTCTTGAGAATAATAAACTCCAAGAGGTGAAACAGCCATTAAAATAGCTGCCAGGTAAGAAGTACCTTTATTAAAAAATCTTCTTGCAAGAATAAAAGTTATGTATATAAGACCTACCCCAAATATCACTGATAAAATTCTTGCTGAAACTTCACTATCAGTAAAAAAACTTATCCAGACCCTAAGAAGTAAATAATAACCTGGAGGATGGACATCAGAAGGAGTTAACTCATAAATTATTTGAAGAACAGTAAGATTTTTTGCACTAACTAAAGATATTGCCTCATCCAGCCACAAGGATTGGTCTATTGCAATAAACCTTAATACTACCCCAAGAAACAAAATAATCCATATCATTTATTTACTTGCTCCTTAAAAAAAGATTTAAATAACGAGACTTCAATTCCCAAATCATAAATAAGTTTAAAAATAAAAAATCTAAAGTCTTTAAGTAAAAAAGATTTTAATGTTCCATTAATTAAAGAAAATAAAAACGAGTGCCTAATTAAAGAGATTACCCGCATTAAATCCTCATTTGTGATCTTTCTATATTTATATTCTGATTTTCCTATCCATCTTGCTTGAGTAAAAACTTCATTTAGACTGGTAGGATTTTTATGAAAAGAAACAGCTCCAGGGGCGTTATCTGCTTTTTGATTTAACTGCCTTGAAATTGTGTAATCATCAATATAACCTATTGGCTCAAATCCTCCTGATTTGAGAAATTCTTTTTTTAAAATGGCTCGAAATACATCCTGCTTATCTGGGTAATTTTCATCATGCATTTTGTCAAGTGGCAAACCCTTATTTAAATTCCAACATTTACTCCAAATATTTTCTTTGTTTAAAAGGTATTCTTCTTTACTAAATGTTCCGATAGTTTTTCCATCAATAATTGGCTGAATTAATTTTTTTAAAAAATTTTTATCAAAAGTCATATCAGCATCTACAAAAACTAAAATGTCCCCCTTTGAGTTTTTTGCACCCAAATTCCTTGCTTCCCCAGGACCTTTATGGCTTTGAGTTAGGAGTTTAACCGGAAATTTCTGAACTTGTTTTTTTGTATCATCACTAGAACCATCATCAACAACTATAATCTCCGTGTCTTTTAGCGTTTGTTTTTCTAAAGATAAAAGACATTCTTTAATGTCTTTCTCCTCATTAAATGCCGGTATTATTACAGAAACTTTCATAATAAAGTGTTAATTAAATCAACATATTGTTTTGAAATAATATCCCATGAAAATTTCTCTGCCTGCTTTCTTGGTTTATTTCCCCAGTCAGTATTGAGTGCATGTTCAAGTGCAAGTGCAAATCTTTGTGGATCCTCAACATTTGTAAGAATTCCTCCATCCCCAACTATCTCTTTCCTAACATTATCATCTGGTGCAACAACAGGTATATTTGTAGATAAAGCCTCCAAATAAACTATTCCAAAAGATTCTCTATCCCACGAAGGAAGAGTAAAAACATCAGCACTGCGGTAATATTCTGGGATTTCTTTATAGGGAACCGAGATAATTTTAAATCTTTTTTCTCCTAGGAGTTTATTTCCTAAATCATTTAATGTTTTTTTTTCAGGACCCATCCCAACTATCAATAATGAGCCCTTCATCATATGGGAGACTGCTTTAATAGTCCTTTCATGATGTTTATAGGAGTAGAGTGAACCTACGCTTAGTATAATTGGTTTTTCCAAACCTAAATTTGCTTTTTTCCCCTCCTCCTTAAACTTTTCTAAATCAATTCCATTGGGAATTTTAGTTATTTTGGATCTAACGTTGTGCTTTAAAGCCCAATTTTTTTGATAGTCAGTGAGGGCAACAAACACATCTGGTCTGCAAACAATTAAATTCCACAGATCATCTTTACCAATTCCCGCATGTCCTACAATTATTATTTTATATTTTGCGAAAAATTTCCCCATACTGACCTTAAGTGCTTGGAATCGCCCATTTGTAGGTATTACAACATCAAACTTACCATCTAGAATTTTCTTTATTGAGTCAGATTCAGTCCCTGAAAAAATACTAACATCAAGGTAACTTTTAAGTCTTTTAGAAAGTTCGTGGACAGCAGACTCTACCCCTCTATTAACTTTATCTTGATACCTACTTAAAAAAACTATTTTCTTTTCCATATTTCAATTTCCTCACTTAAGTTACCTACTTTATTATAGTTATTTACCATATAATCCATAATTTTCTTAGGTTTATAAGTACCAAGATCAAACCAATTTCCTGGTTGTGGTTTTTGGTAAAAAATGTATTTTGGTGGAGTTTTTTTAAACCCTTCAATTGCCCACTCCTGAACCCCAGGAATTTCTAAATACCAACCAAAATTGTCAGCCCAGTTTGTAGGGGGTAGTCTTTTAGATTCAGGATAGATCGATGAGGGAGGCCCCAATAAAAAAATTCTCTCCTCTTTTTTTGTTATTTTTGAAATCTCCTGTGCCAGTCTTTTTTCATAAGTTCCAAAAAATCTGATCCCACCCCATTGGTTGTAAGGGAGTAAAAGACGTATTTCAAGAAATACTAAACCCGCTAAAAAAGCAAAGAAAATTAATCTTTTATTTAGTCGCAAACTTACTGCTATTTGTAGATAAGTTATCAACAGAAATATTAGAACTGTTTGAAAATGAAAAAAAGAAAATCGGGGATATATAGCTATGATCGATGAGAGTAGAAATATTAAAGAAAGAGCAAACTTTCTATTAAAAAAGATTTTCTTATTGAGAAAAGCAAAAACTAATGGAGAAAATAATAACAAAAGGATTGTCAGTTGGCTTTGTGTTATATTAAGAATCAAGTATCCCGGAAATTTGGACCACTCAAATAGCGGATAATATATTGACCATATCCAAAAAAAATTTAGAGAATTAAATACTAATAAATAGATGAAAAAAATGACTATTGGAAATGTACCCAGTCCTAGAAAATATAGCTCTTTCATATAGATTTTTCTTTTTTCAAAAATATAAAAAATCAAAAAACCCGCAAAGTAAATTATTGAAATTTGTTTAATTAAAACTGCAATCGATAAAAAGATTGATGCAACGAAGATATAAAAATTCTTTTTTTTATCAAGCCAAAAAATGAAATAGATATATCCAATTAATACGGGTAGAGCTGTTGCATAGTCAAACCAAAGCAAGTTTCCCTCTAAAAAAGGTTGCAAAAGAACATAAATTAAAAAGAAAAAAAGGGCTAATATTGATTTTTTTTGACTAGAGAGTGCTATAAAAAGAGCAATATCTGTAAGTAAAATTAAAAGAAAGAAAGAATACTTTAAAGATTCGGCGCTGAACCCCAAAAAATTAAACGTCCAAGATAGATAAAGAATTAATCCAGGTGGATAGGGCATTATAAAATCCTTATAAATTTCAAACCCATTATTTATTAGAAAAGGATAAGAAAGTAGTTCAGGCCAGGCAGTAAATTGTAGCTTGCTTAAAATTAAAAAATGGAGGGTCAAGATTAAAGCACCAAGTAGAATAATCATATTTTTCTTGCTATTACCATCAGGCCGCTTCCTATTTTCATTCTACTGAGTATAAATGTTGGAATTGCAGTTACAAAATTTACAAAAAACCTTTTTTTAAGAGAAGAAAAGGAAGTTAAAAGCTCCCCAAAGGGATTATCCAAATCCCAAATTCCCGAAGACATATCTGAATAAATAATTTTCAAGTTATTTTTTTTAAGTAAAATTTCAAGAGCTTTATAAGTAAAATGCCAAAGATGCTCTTTTGGCAAAAGGTGTGGCCAATTTTCTTTCAGAATACTTGAGGATACTGAATTAAAGTTAGGTAAATCGATAAATAAAATGCCCCTCTCTTTTAGAAAGCCAGAGGCTTTTTTTACTGCAACAATAGGATTTTTCAAGTGTTCCAAGGTATGACTAAAAATAATAATGTTATATCTTTTTTTAAGAGAAATTTTTTCAAAAGGTAAGATTAAAACTTTTATCCCTCTTCCTTGAGCTAATTTTGCTGCTTTTTTTGATATTTCAATGCCGGTTACATCAAAACCTTTTTTCTTTAAGATATAAAGAAGTAGTCCTGTGGAGCAACCAATTTCTAGTACTGATCCTCTACTAGCCAATTTAGAAATTAGTTTAGCTCTCTTCTTGAAAATATTTCTAAAGAGTTTTTCTTCAGCTAAATATTCTTCGTCTCTATGATAGTCTCCTCTCTGTGCCTTTAAATCCTTTGTAATTCCAAAACCACAGAAGTCACACTTTCTAATTTCAAACTCCTGTGATTTTAGGTAAACTTTTACCGCATTTGCGCAAATTGGGCATTTCATACTTTCTTTAAAATAATTAGAAGATGAGGACCCCAATATTTAAACGGATATACCCGCAAAAGTCCTAATACTCTAAAAGGGAGCTGAAAAAATGAGAACTTATCCATGTTCCAAAGACTATCTGTGTAAACTGCATCAAGTCCTAAAAATTCTGAGTAGTCTTTAAGTGATCTTAAGTATGGTTCGATTGTTGTATCTGAATCTATTTCATAATCTTTCTTTCTAGAGGTAACAAGTTTCCAAGATAGACTACTTGTTTTCTTAAAACAACTTCGTATATCCAAAGATAAGCCTTTAATAAGTTTTTTTAATTTACTTTCTTTTGAGTTAGGTGACCTTCTGTTTGGAGATCCAAAATTTGGAGCAACTATAAGTAGTTTTCCTTTTTCTTGCAAAACTCTTTGTGATTCCTTCAGGACTTTTTCTGGGTTAGTTAAATGTTCAAATACAAATGAGGAAAAAATTATATCAAACTCCTTATCTTTAAAGGGCAGGTGTTCTAAATTTCCTTTAGTAAAATTTATTGATTTGTAATTTTTTTTTGCATTTTTAATTGCATATTCATTTATGTCAATCCCAAACCAATCTATGTCTTTTTTACTTGTCTTCTTTCTTAATTCATTTAATCTTGAACCCTCCCCACATCCCAGATCCAGTATTTTTGTAGAATCTTTGATTAAATGAAGTAGGTTAACCATAGCAGGGTGAGAAAGGTCTTTACTTCCCTTGTGGGCTAAAGAGTAATATTTCTTATTTCTAATTTTTCCAAAGTCATCAGTCACTTTACATCAAATATCTTTCTTTTTAAAATTTTTAAAGGGTACTCAACGCTTGATTTGGCTAAATAACTTAATGACCTTTTTCTCCAAGGGTTAGGAACAATTTTTGGAAAATCCATATAAAAAACTTCCGGATATACAAAACCCCTTTCAAATCTTTTGCCGAAATCAAATTTGAATTTCGCTCTTCTTTTTACTGCCATTTCATCTGCTCCTTCAAGTGAAGATCTTTTAAGGTTTGAAAAGTGCAATATTGATTCATTCAAGAAGTAAATTTTTTTGGCCGGCTGATTTTGCAAAAGAACATCTTTCTCGTCAAAAAATCCTTCTAAAGGATACTCATTTTTTATATTTAAACCTTTAATTTTTCTATTAATAGCTCTTATATTAAAATGTCCAACTCTGCCTAGGATTTTATATCTTCCAAGAGAGTTTTTTTGATAGTGATAAATATCTCCAACTAGGTTAATAACCGGATTTACAATACAGTATATACTATCTCCTTTTTGTTCGATAACTTTCAGAACATTCAAAATAGAGTTCTCACACCAAACCTCATCTCCGTCTATTAAAATAAACCAATCACTTTTTGTCTCATCAAGCATTTTTTGCCTCAAAGTTGTCATACCATAGCTATCAACCCCTCCAACCTCCCTAAATTCTATCTTTTTCTCAAATTCTTTTTTTATTGACTGAATAATTTCTACAGTCTTGTCTGTACTTCCAGTATCATAAATTAGCAGCCGCTCCAGATGCCTAACTACACTCATTATTGAAAACCAAATATATTTATCTTCATTTTTAACTATCATATTGCCCCAAATTTTCTTCATATCTTCCTAAATTTTTTTAAAACATATAAACCAGGAACTAACAAATTAAATAAACTGCCAATAAAAACCCCCCAGGCTGCTCCTATTACTCCAAACTTCAATATTAGAAAGTAGCAGATCAGACTGATAATTAACAAGTGAAAGAACGAAACGAAAGTAAGGACTTTAGGTTTTGAAAAATAGTAAAAAATCGATTGATGCGAGGGGAGGGATAGTAGAAATATTAATTGAGAAAAAAATAAAATTACAAACACAGGAATGCTTTCAATAAAAGATTTTCCGTAAAAAACAGGTATTACAAAAATTGCCAAAGGTATTGCAACTAAACTTAAGGCCGCGATTCCCAAAGTATAAAGTTGTAATTTTTTAAGATATGTAAATGCGAGGATCGGACTGGCGAATCCACCTAATTTGGGGGCCACAACAGCTGCAATTGCATAAGTTATTTGTGGCAAAAATGATGTTAGTTGACTTGCAGCTGAATATATTCCGACATCCGAGAAGGATGTAAGTCTCGTAAGAAAAAAAGTATCAACTCTTGAGGCAAATGCTGAGATAAGTATTGACAGCGCAATCCATTTATTAAAATGAAAAAAATCTTTAGCGATAGAGAATTCATCTTTTACCTTTAAAAAACGCTTTGGTAGAAAAAACATACCTACCAAGAATCCAAAAAAAGGTACTGCTATATATGTAAGAAGAGCGCTTCCAGGAGTCAGAGTCAAAAGAGAAATAAGCGTAATGGTAATTAATAAGCGAAAAGTGTTAGCACCAATGTTTAACATGCTCCAAACCCTGTAGAGTTGCAATGCCTGCAGAGAATTAGTAGTAAAAGAAAAAAGCATTGCTCCACCAACACCAACCAATGCTAGTCTAAGCGGCATTATTAGCTCAATTTTTAACAAAAAGTAATCAGCGATGAAAGGTGAAAGAAACCATCCTGAGATTAAGACTACAAACCAAAAAAAAATTTTAGACTCCAAACCGAGTTTAAGAAATTTTTTTACTTTTATAGTGTCAGAATGAATATGCTTACTAATAAAGTTTATAAGTCCAGTATTTATTCCTAAATCTGCAATGTCTGAAATCAAAGTTAGAAACACAATGGAAACAGAGACTAATCCAAATTCGCTCGGACCCAGCTCCCTTGCAAGAAGAATAAAAAACAAAACTCCCAAAACACCGTTTACCCCTGTTCCTAAAAGAGTAATAACAGAATGTTCAAATGTCTTAGTTCTAATTATTTTTTCTAAAAATTCCATATTTAAAATACAAAAACCCAACTATTCCTATTATAAGTGTAGTAGAAAACAGTAGAGATAAGAATATACCTACCAATATATCTTGTTGAGCCCTGTAGTAAAGCAACCATTCATTAGAGTTATTTTTACAAGTTTCATCAATATAAAAGCCGTTAATAAATGAATAAATTGGTACAGGAATTAGTTCGCATCTTGAATTCTTGAGCACCCAGTTTTTATCATAAGAGTCAGTGAATATAATCCATCTTTGGTCATTTGGAATATAGACTTTGTACTTTGTTGGATTAATTAACTCATATTTAATTTTCGAAATTTCTTTATTTAGCTGCAATTTTGAATAATCTGTTTCTTCATTTATGTAAGTTACTTTATTCGCAGAGAGTATATTTCCCACATTTCTCTTAATGGCTTCAAACTCTTGCTGAGGAATAATGATTATAGTATTTACAACTGAAAGACCCCCTAAATTCTTAATTAACAAATCTAACTTTTTGGTTGGTTTTAAATTAAAATACTCCCATTCAAAGGATGAAGCACTCTTGCTTTTAAGCTCTCTTTCCTGAGAGTTTGTATTTAACTTTATCCCGGCGCTATCAGTTGCGTTTACATATCTTATTGCCAGTATAAAATTAGTAGTATCATCAAGAGTCTTGATTATTTTTATTTCTTCATTTTTTATTGATGAATAAGACAAACCTTTGTCAAAGTCATAATCAAAACTTTTAACTCCTCTTTCTAACAACTCCCCCTTAGTTTCTAAATAAACACTTGTATCCTTTGTTGCCCAATCATTTTCATAACTAGATAAATTTTGCATTTTATCCCTTAATAGAGAAAAAACAAAATCAACTTTTTCCCCCTGCACTATTATCTGCGTATCATTTTTTTCTGCAAATTGACTCAATAAATCTATACTAAATTTTGCATCATCTATAAAGACTGTCGGGTTACTGGTAAATGAGATTCCATTATTTTTAAATTCAGAAAAAATTTTTCCTCCCCCACTAATTAGAAATACATTTTCTACCGAATATATAAGTGGGAGGGTGCCTTCTACTTTGTAAACAGGGAAGCTTACCTTCCAATCAACTTTTTGCATTCCTAAATCATTTACGAACCTAAGGAATATTTTCCGTTCAGATTGTTGTTTTTCAGTTAGCATTTTTTTTCTTTCATTCTCAGGCAAAAATATGTATTTAACACCTGAGATTTGCAGCCAATCTTTTAAAAGGGGCGAATTTAAAAATCCATTTAAGTCATAAGAGCCTTCAATCATATCTGCAAAAGGCCTTTTAAGATAAAGGGCATTTGCTGATAAGGCTGGCTTATCCCAAGACGTGTAACCTAAAGGGGGTCTTTCATCAAACCAAAGAGTTCTGGAAAAATCAGTTTCAGAAGACAATATTTTATAAATTTTCAAAAAACTTTCTTTGTCAACATTATTATTAAGTCCACCACTCAATTGGCCAAAAAATGCAGGGGATACCAATGTTATTAGAAACATATATAAAGCGACAAATAAAAAGATTGAATTTTTTGATTCTATTTTGTTTGATAGTATCTCGTAACTTAGCCCCAACAGAATCCCAGCAATCAAAAATAAAGGGATAAAAAATTTTGAAGAATCTCTAAATACAGCTCCTATTATCGGTACATAATCTATTACTGCATAAGCTTCTCCAAGTGGAAAATTTCTTCCCTTTGTCAAAAATACAAAAATAAGAAAAATAAAACAAAGTCCCACAATAGGTTTTTTATCTTTTCTGATGAAAAACAATCCTGAAAATAGAATAGGTAATAAAAAAGCAAAGTAAAAGGGTGGAAGAATAAGTTTTCCAAAGTCATTATTTGGAAAATGGGGCTGGTATAAGAGTAAACTATTAAGAATAGAAACAAAGTTGATTTGAGTACTACGGATACTTGGAGCTTCTAAGACGCTGTGGTTTTTAACCAAAGGATAGAACCAAAATGAATCTAAAAATAATACAATACCCAAAACCAAAATCAGCTTCGCAATGCCTTGTGGCCTCTTAATGTTCTCTCTTTTAAATAGAAGGAAAAAAAGAAGTAATACAGTTGATATAAAGGCTACCCTTATGTCAACATTTGTTATTATAAAAAAAAGAATGATTGCTGAAATGAAATTTTTTAAAGACCCCTTTTTCTGGAAGTTGTATATTGATAAGATGACCCACGGAAATAATCCAAAAGCTAGCGCCACACCTATTTGTCCTCCATCAATTAATAAAATGTAATATGTGTTAAACAAATAAAAGAATGCACTAAGAAATTTCCCGTAAATATTTTTTGAAAAAAATCCAAAAAATTTCCATCCCCCTAAAAACCCAAGAATTGATGAAGGGATAATAAAAACAGCCCTAATTAGAACTTCGCTACTAAACCCAAAGTAATGATTAAGTAGCCCATAAAGAAAAGTTGGTAAATATAGCCAAAGGGTAGAACCTTGTGGTGCCCCGAAGTTACTATAACGAATATCCCAAATAAAGGGCAGGTTAAAAAGCTCATTTAGGTTTTCAGGATAAAAATAAGGTGCGTCTCCAAATGCTAATTCCCCTCCTAAAAAAATTGAGCGAAATATAAGAAAGTAGGGAATTAAAAAAAGTAGGAATAGAATTAATTTATTTTTCATGAAAGGTAATGAAATAAAAATAGATAAGCAAAATTGCTAGGTTCACAAATAAAACTGACGCTACTGACTCTGACTTTTGCCCTTTATGAAATAAAAGCAAGATACTTAAAACAAAAATTAGGAACAAATAAGGCACTATAACAATTTTTCTATTAGGATGTTTAAGAAGCAAAAATCCAACCCAGAAAAAAGTAAGAACTGTTCCAAAAATTTCAATGCCCATTAATGAGTGCGATTTTAGCCTAATATTATCTATTGAGCAATGTTTTAAAGAAAACTAAAATTGAAGTTGTGACTTTTAATAAAACACTATTTTCCTTATTGATACTTTTTTCCTCTTTACTTTTGGGGTTATTGTTTATAGAGGCTGGACTGCGTATTTATCAATTTCTAGGAGAAAATTCTATCTTTGGAATAAAACCCTATAAAACAACACTTGAATGGATTGAGCATCCATTAATTGGCAAGGTCTTTTTTGCTCCTAACCAAAGAGGTTGGTTTGTAACCCCCTCAAGAGAATATTTTAACTTTTTAGAAACTAACTCAGTTGGGTTAAATGATGAAGAACATTCCATAAAAAAGTCTCTTAATATTTATCGAATTTTATTTTTAGGGGATTCGTTTGTCGCCAGTGTGCAAACTTCAAGAAATAAAACATTCTTTAATCAGATTGAAGAAAAATTAAATAAGGAAAGTAAAGACAAAAAATTTGAAGTAATAGCCTTAGGTCTAGGAGACACTGGTACAGTTCAGCAATACTTAGCTTTGAAAGAAATTGGAATCAAATATAAACCTGATTTAGTAGTGCATATGTTTTTAACTGCTAATGATATCAAAAATAATTCTCCCACTTTAATGCAAGATCCATATAGACCTTATTTTGTTTTAGATAGTAAAGGCAATTTAAAACTATTACCTCATCAACAATATTCAAAAAGGCCAAATGCAGGCATTAAAGATGTGCTTAAAAAATCATACTTAATTGAGTTACTTCTTTCTTTAAGACAAAGTAATCAGGAGAAAAACAAAAATGCTTCGCTAGATTATCCAGTTGACTACCATGTATATGATAAAAAATTTAATAATGAATACCTAGCTTCTTGGAAAGTTACCCAAAAACTTATTTTGGAAACTAGGAATTTAGTTGAAAAAAACAGCGGAGAATATATTTTAGTAACTTTAGCAAATAATGAGCAGGTGAGTAGCGGTATTTGGGAAGAACTTAAAAGAACTTCTCCAAAAATGCTTGAGGTAAATTTAGACCTTAGAAAGCCAGATAAATTAATTTCTGAGTTCTGTGAGAAAGAAAAAATAAGTTGTTTACGATTGCTTTCCACTTTTGAAAAATTTGCCAGGAAAAATCCAGATATCCCAACACATTACAGAATTGATGGCCACTGGACTCAGGCAGGAACAGATATTGCAGCAAGTTCTATATACAATTATTTAAAGGGGTTTGTTAATGAAGAAACTATTTCTCAATAATATAGTTTTCCAAAACCAAATAGTCTAGTCCACTTTTCATAAATGTTGTATAAGCTTCCTCACAGGTATTAACTATTGGCTCTCCCTTTAAATTAAAGCTTGTATTAAGTAAAACTGACACTCCAGTTTTGTTACCAAACTCTTTAACAATATCATAATATATTGGATTTTTTTCTCTTTTTATAAGTTGAGGTCTTGCAGTATTATCCACATGATTTATTGCACCAAGTTTATTCCTCCACTTTTTCCTAACAGGAACAACAGCAAGCATATATTCAAGAAGAGGAGGGATTATTCCATCTAACTCAAAATACTCATTACCCTTTTCATAAAGAGTAACAGGCGCAAAAGGACGGAAACCCTCTCGAAATTTAATTTTCGAGTTGACAATATCCTTCATCTTCTTCTCTCTGGGGTCTGCTAAAATACTTCTTGCTCCGAGTGCCCTTGGGCCCCATTCAAATCTTCCTCTAACAAAACCAATTACTTTTTTATTTGCCAAATATTCAACTATTTTTGAAACAAGTTTTTTGTCTGAGAATTTTTGATGTTTTAGTTTATTTTTCCTGATAAACTTTAAAATATCTTTTTCTTGATTTTCTTCACCTAAAAAGACTGACTTAAAATTATCTTGTTTTTTATTTTCTAATATGTGGTGATATAGATAAAGGGCAGCTCCTAAAGCTCCACCAGAATCTCCGGCTGCTGGTTGAACAAAAATATTTTTAAAACCAGCTTCTTTAAATATCCTCCAATTTGCAACACCGTTTAAAGCTACACCTCCTGCAAAACATAAATTTTCCTCATTTGTCCGCATTTTTAGGTTTTTTGCTATAACAAGAAGTTTTTCTTCCAAAACTCTTTGTGCAGAGGAAGCGATATCAGCATACACAGGTATAACTTTATCAGAATTTTTTGGATCAACAGGTGGGGTTTTCAAAAGCTCAATTAGTTTTTCGCTAAAGCTTGATTTTTCAGATATATGAAAATTGAAATAATCCAGATTAAGTTTATATGAACCACTCTCTGATTGTTTTATCAATTTAGATATTTTTTTAAAAAATCTTGGTTTACCATAAGGGGCTAACCCCATTACCTTATATTCTCCCTCATTTATTTGGAAACCTAGAAATTGTGTAAATACGCTGTAAAATAACCCTAAGGAGTGAGGAAATCTAACTTCTTCGTTTAGTAAGAGCTTGTTTTCTTTAGCTATTCCCCAGGATGTAGTAGTCCACTCACCTACCCCATCTGCTGTTAAAATTGCAGCAGATTTAAAAGGAGATGCGTAATATGCACTTGCCGCATGAGACAGGTGGTGATGAGAAAAAAGAATCCTAGTACTTTTAACCTTTAAGTTTGAGACTATTTTAGCTTTTATCCAAAGTTTATCTTTTAACCAAGTCTTCATAGCATTAACAAACAGGCTTCTTCCGTAAGGAGCTTTCGCTAGTGATGTTAAAAGAATTCGTTCAAACTTAAGAAATGGTTTTTCATAAAAAATTACATAATCAATATCTCTTGCCTTAATTTTTGCAAAACTTAAACAAAACTCAATTGCTTTTTTTGGAAAACCTGAGTCGTGTTTAATTCTTGAAAACTTTTCCTCTTCTGCTGCCGCAACAATCTTACCATTAATTAAAAGTGCCGCAGCACTGTCGTGATAAAAACATGAAATCCCTAAAATTGTCATTACTGTCTTTTTAGCTTATCCAAGTTTGAGAAAGTATCATCAACTCTCTTCCAGGTTGGTGGACTTTTTATAGACAGGAAATCATTCATTAATCTAGTTAACAAACCAAGGGGGGTCAAAAGAAGAAGAAAGAAAACTGAAAATATTATTTGAAACTGAATATTACCAATAGTCTCAGCAACTTTTTTCCAAGCATTCCAAATTTTGAACATGATCTAAAATAGTGGATAAACAATCGGGGCAAGAGGTGATGAGCCCACAAAAACTATGAGTAAGCCAAATATTAAGAATACCAAAATCATAGGTATTAACCACCAAAGTTTTCTTTCCCAAAGAAATGATAAAAATTCTTTAATTGTTTGCAAATATTCTTGCATTGGCTATTATTATAGCAAATATCAATTACGGACTTTTAGTCTTCTATTGTTTCTTAAATTCTCTATTACAAGTAATATTATTCCAAGAAGTATTGCTTGCACTGAATAAATCACAGTTCTCTCTGCCCATACCTCAATCTCCAAAATCCTAAGCATTGCCGAACCTATCCAAAAGATAACTGCAACAGAAAACATAAAGGAACTTTTTGAATTAAATAAGATTACAATAAATACTAAACTTATTATAGTAATCAGATTTATACTTAGGGTAAGATACGGCTCAAAATACCCTGCAGATCTTAAAAGGACTAATATAAGCAAAAAGACGTTAAAAATAGCAAGCTGTAAATAATGTGCTTCTATCCACTTTTGAATCTCTTTTTCAATATTTTTTTTAAAATCTTTTTGTTTATTCATTCCTTTTAGCTTGTACAAAAAAAGCTAATGCAACAATAAATACTAAAAAGGATATCGTTAATCCTCCCCAAAAAAAATTCTGAGGACTATAAAAAATTCTAAATCTGTAATCTTTATCTATATCAACAAGCCACCCGTTTGCAAAGTAATTTGCACTAAAATGAGGGAGATTTTTGATAATCTTTTCTCCATTCTTATCAAAAATCTCCAATTTCCAATCTTTAGAAAAATTTTCAGAAAAAACCAAGGTGTGACTTCCTTTTATATTTTTAACCTCTCCTTCATACTCCACAGGTGATTTTTTCTGAAATGTTACGGTCCCTTTTTGCGGCTGAGCTGAGGAGCCAGAAACCAAAAAAAGGTTATTGTTAAATATTTTTTGTACATTTAAAGAGGAATAGAGAACCTTTGTACCAAATGGGTCAGGTACCTCAGGAGCAGCTAATCTGATTTCTAATTCAGATTTAGTTTTAACAGGTTCAAAGTAAAAACTAAAAGTGCTCCATTCAGGATAATGTGGCATTCTCTCAACCTGAACCTTAACTAAGTTATTATTTACCTTTTGTGTTACAAAAACTACTGCATCATTGCCATAAACTTGTCTATATTTGAGTTTTATCAGGTAATTTCTTAGTGGATCAAAACCATCAATCTTATATACCAAAAATGTATCTTTGCCAGTACTGTTAAAAATACTAAGTACCTGTTCGTCACCTTCAGTTGGAGCAGTTATTAATCCTTCGCCTTCTTTAAAATTTGGGTCCAAGTTAATGAAGTTTTTAATAAGGTTATCGTTTTTTAAGGGGACTAAAATGGAATGGTTTCCTTTTTCAAACTCGATTTCCGAAAAGAAAATAAAACTGTCATTTACTGAATTAATCGTCACTAGTTTCCTCACACCATCAATCTCAACTTCTAAAGGATCCATTATAGATATTCCAAAATCTTCCAGGTGGTATCTTTCAAGAACTGGTCTATATGAGCCTTTCTCTTCAAGATAAAACTCATACAAAACTAGCGCAACAAATCGCTCCCTTAGGCGACTGGACAACTTAGATGGACCCCGAGTGAAATCTAAATAATCACTGTTTTGAGAGTTTGAGCTTAGGATTATTTTCTTTGTTGGTATAGTTAAGCTTGTATTTTGTTTAATCACTAAATCTTGTGGGTTTATTAAGATTTCATTGCCATCAAGAAGCGCAATACCTTTGTAGCTTTCAACCATTGGGAAGCTATATATATAATCAGATGTTACATAAATTTTTTCTTGAGTAGCCTCTTTTGAAAGTAAATAGAATTTCCATTTTCCAAATTGATTAACTGCATATGCGCTTAATTTATCTTCTAAATTTAAAGCCAAGCTATTTTGATCTGTTTTTTCAAGAACTTTTGAAATATTCAGTTTTTTTGCCAAAGCAGTAGTGGCTACAATTTCTCCCTTTGCAAGGTATTTGTAAAATTCATCAACAAGTTTTACTGCAGGTGATTGTGTATCGTTTAGGGGTCTGTAGAGTGTCTCGGTATTTACTAAAAGATTAAGCAACGATTCTATTCCTCTGTATCCCCACTTATAATTTTCCAGTTCATCATCTGGATAGTTTATTACTCGACCCTTATTGGTCTTTTCTAACCAATCTCCGGCTTCAAAAATATATGAAGGGAATTTTATAAAAAAACTATCATATCTTTGAGGCCTGAAAATTGTTCCTTTTATTAAAGGATAGTTATAAATTAAATTTGAAAAAATAAATAAAACACAAATTCCATATAATACACGAATATATAGTTTTTTGAACTTAAAAAGAAACTTCAAAAAGAAAAAGTCTTTGAATGAATCTTCTAGACTAAAAAGTCTATCAAATAACAAGCTTATCAATCCTGCAACTGAAAAAGTCAAAAGTGGAGTAAATATATACCAAGGGCTTCTAAAAAGTGAGAAAAATGGAATGTGGTTACTTAGAAAACGAAATATTGATCCAGAGGGTGGGTGGGTACCTACCCCTAAGAATGCACTAAACAGTAACATTAGAGATAGCATTAAATAAATGTTATTTTTTTCCTTTCTGCGAAATATTAATGAGCAAATAGCTAAAAGAGGAAGTAAAAAGGAAAAGATAATAAATGAAATGTTCCTAAAGTACATTGAAGAATAAGGAATATACAATGGCTCTTGGGTAATCCCATCAACAGGGTACCAATCCCATGCACCTTGTATTCTTAAGACATTTAAGAAACTGTTGTTTTCAGATAAACTTTCTATCCAGTTAGTGAAACCAATTGTTGCAATACTTTCGCGGGGAGATATCGTAGAGCTTATAAAATAAGTTGTAGGTAAAATCCAGAAAAGATTTATTGCCAAAATAATCAAAAGAGAAAAAAATGTATTTCTTACTAAAAATAAAGTTTTATTTAAACTAAATTCAAAAGAAATACTTGAAAAAAAGTATATTATTACAGCTAAAATAAAGCAGACAAAGTATGCGGGATTAATTCCTGCACCTGAAAGAATAATTCCGGTAATCACTATATAGAAAAACGCCTTTTTAAAAAAAATCTCTCCCTTTTGAAGTTTATATAAAATTGCAATCCCTAAAGGCAACGCTCCATAAAGAGACAAATTTCCAACTTTTATATTTTCCCAAGTATTGAATAAATAAAGATTAAAACAATAAAGAGTTACAAAAAGTATCTGTATAATAGGTCTTTTAGAAATTACTGACCTTGCAAAAAAATATGAAGAAAAAACTAAAACCGCAAACCAAAAAACTAAGCTTATTATTTCTACCATTTGGAGATTAAATCCAATAGAGTAAGGAATAACTTGTATTAAATGAAAAAAAAGACCTGCGGTAGATGAGGAAAAATCAGCTCCTGCGTTTGCTATTGGATTCCAAGTATAAAATCTTCTTAAAAACCAAATGAGGGGGTTTAGCGGAAAGTTGGTATCAACTCCGCTTATTAAAACCCCTGCTCTGCCCAAAAACCAAATTGCTGGAGTTAAACTAAACAGCACTAAAACTATATAGATCCACTTATTTTTTAAATATTTCATCCCAGCTTTAAATCTTTTCCCTTATTTCTTCAGAAATATTAATTAAATCACTATTTTTGCTTTTCCATTCATATCCTACTATAGATTCTTTCGGGATATTATATTGTTTAACTACTCTTTTCAATTCCTCAATATCTCTAAAATATCCAAATCCATATTCCCCAACTTGTTTGTACCCTTCTGAGGTTATCTCCCACAAGTATTTATTTTTTAAGTATTCCTTTGGTATTTCACCTTTTATATAAAACCAAACAATTAAAGTTTGACCAAAACCAGACTGAAAAGGAAGTATTTTTTCATCTTCAGGAAGACCATAATAAGAGGTATCACTGCTTGTAAAAAAAATTGTTTTTTTAGGTATGTTTGGATACTCAATGTTGATTCTTTCAAGAATTTTTTTTCTAACTTCTGAATCTCGGTTTACTAATTTAAGATTTTGGGTTAATACTGCTACATTATAAAAAGAGAGAATGGAATAAATTACTATTATAAATAAATTCTTCTTAAAAAGACTGGCAATTATTGCCGCTAATATTAGCGTGCTTCCTATATTAATAAAATACAAATTCCTTGAATCAATAATTGTAATTTTACCGCTCTTTTCTGGTGAAAAAGCAAAAATAGGAGCATTTAAAATAACTAAGAATATCCCAAGTAGAAGTGCTTTTTTATATTTAAAAAAATTGTCTTTAAACTTTATAAGAAATAATGGAAAACTCAAAAAAACTACAAAAACTAATAGTTCTAAAATCCATTTTTGTACTACAATATCTCTTTTAGTAGTGTTTATTTGACCTACTAAGTCTACATAAAAAAAGTTTGAAATAAAATATGCTATTCCTAAAAGTAAGTTCACTGGAATTATAGATTCCACAAATCCTTTAATAGGAAATGTAAATAAATTATAAGCAATATTAAAAAGTGATTGAATCTTAACGATAGATTCTTCAAGAGAATAAGCACTAGGTAATAGATACATTGCTCCTCTTAGAGCCAAATACAAACTTCCAAAGAAAATAAATATATATAGGATCTTGAATTTATACTTGTTTTTTTTGTTGCTGAAAATAAAAAAAGAAATTGGAAGTAATAGAAAAAGACCGAATGTTATCTCCTTAAAAAGAAGCGAAAAAAAGAGGAAGGTAACTGAAATGATCAGATTTTTACGTTTATCAGTATCCGCATAATTAAGCATAAAAATAATCGAGATAAGAGCCATCAGAGTCGATAAGTGTATTCCCAAATCCGCCATTACCCAGCTTGTGGCCTGATAAGTCGAAGCACTCACTCCAAAAAGCAATGAAGTAAATAAAGCAAGAAGTGTATTTTTAAGAACTCTAATTGAGAGAACGAAAACTAACAAAACATTTAAGAGGTGAAGAAATATGCTTACGCTGGCATACCCCAAATAATGCAATCCAAAGGTTGTGTATAATATGCTTAAGACGAAATTATTAAAGGGTTGGTAGTGTCCAACAGTCGGGTTAAGTACACCTTTTAAGTACCCTAAAATATTGTTTTCCAATAGAAGGGAATTTACTGCAAAAGACGCCCATTCATCTTGCTGAAAGAATCCTAAAAAAATTTGCGAATATGTCAAAAAAACAACAGCAAGGATAAGAAAGATCCATTTAAGATTTTTAGTTATTATCTTCCTAACCACGATTATTTTTAAGAGCTTTTTCAATAAAGGAGTATAATACTCCTCCTACTGCAGAGAAAGCTTTAACTACATAAAGTATTAATAATCCAGGCAACAAATCAGGTTTAGCCAAAGCCGCACTAGAAAAGTATGACTTTCTGGGTAACGAGTGAGCGGCAATAGTTGTTGGGTTTTCCTGAAAAGCTCGGGAGTAACTTTTGCCATATCGAAAAAATTTCCTTATCAAAGTGAGCCAATTCGAAACCTCTTTGTGACGTATCGCCTGCTTTGACATATATCCAATATCAGCCCCATTTTTAGAAAGCTGAGCGTATAAAATAGTATCGTCGAATATTCCCAAACCCCTTGGCCAGCGAATCCCCTTAAGTAAGTCCTTTCTAAAAAATCTTGGGCAGGCTGTACCAAAAACAACATCAGTATCTTTAGTCTTATCAATGAGCCACTTATCATAAGCTAAAACTTTTTCTAAATAAGTACCATTATTCGATATTGACTTTTCTCCTATTATTAATGCATCTACTCCGTTAGTTTCACACTCCATAACACAGTATCTGACCAAATTTTTATCCATAATTTGATCTGAATCAAGTGAAACTATGTATTTTCCCTCACTTTTTTTGTAATTCTGGTATCTTGCATCACCTAGATTATCAGAATACCCTATTTTTCCCTTAAATTCCTTTGCTATTTTTACACTCTTATCCTTACTATAACCATCTGAAATAACAATCTCTATATTAGGATAGGTTTGATTTATAACTGATTGTAGAGTCTCTCTTAATGTCCTTGCTGAGTTATAGGTTCTGATATTAACAGAGACTAAAGGATCTGCTTTCATTTTTACTTATAGATTCGCTTGATTATAGCAGAAGCAAAAAATGTTAAAAAGGAGGCTAAAATCACATCTTAGTACTTAAAGTACTTAAATACCAGTATATTGTTTTTTCTAAACCATCCTTTAAATTAGTTTTAGCCATAAAGCCAAATTTCTTTGCTTTTGATACATCTAATTTCCTTCTTGGTTGCCCGTCTGGTTTTTTCTTATCCCACATAATTTGACCTTTGAAGCCTACAATTTTCATAATTAGTTCACTAACTTCTCTGATTGAAGTTTCATTCCCTGTTCCTAAATTAATCGGTTCAATACCTTCATACTTTTCAGTTGCCAATAGAATACCTTCTGCAGCGTCTTCAACGTAGAGAAATTCCCTTGTCGCAAGGCCACTTCCCCAAACTTGCACAAATTCTTTTTTTTTCTTTTTTGCTTCAACTACCTTTTTAATAAGAGATGGAATCACATGTCCGGATATTCTATCAAAATTATCCCCGGGCCCATATAAATTAACTGGAATTAAGTTTATTGAATTAAAGCCATATTGCCTTCTATATGCTTCACCCTGAACAATTAGCATTTTTTTAGCCAATCCATAAGGAGCAGTAGTATTTTCTGGATACCCTTCCCATAAGTCTTCTTCTTTAAAAGGCATATCCACAACTTTTGGATAAGCGCAAACTGTTCCAACACTAACAAACTTCTTTACACCGGATTTTCGTGACTCTTCCATCAACTGTATTCCCATAATCAAGTTATTATAAAAAACTTCCCCCGCGTGCGAATTAATAAATTCAATTCCTCCCACTTGAGCAGCTAAGTGAATAACTATGTCTGCATTCTTAACAATAGCCGTACATGCTTCTTTTTTGGTTAAATCAAAATTTGATGAATGTGGAACTAAAATTTTTGTGGGTTTAAATTTCTTAAGAGATTCCACTACATATTTACCTAAAAAACCTGCTCCCCCTGTAACAACTACTCTCTTATTTTTAATTTTCATCTTTGTTAGCCTCATCTAAGACTTTTTTTCTAATGTCCCCTGAGATATCTTTAAACTCAAAGCTGCCCCCGTTCCAAGAATAAGCTATTACATTTTCTGCTGGCAGTTTAGCCTCTTTAATTTGAGCGACAAGTTTATCATAATCCCTAAAATATCCAAATCCCCTATCTTCACATTCCTTGTACCCCTGAGATGTCATATGTTGGAGGAATAAACCCTCATACAAGCAAGGAGGAAACTCCTCAGAAGATTGATACCAAACTAAAAGCATCCTTCCAAAACCAGTTTGAATGGGGAGGTTTTTTTCTTCAGGAGGCATGCCATAGTAAGAAGTATCACTTTGAAGATAAAAAACCACACTTTTAGGTAAGTCTGGATAATCGTGATAAATTGTAGTTAAAAACGATTTCCTTAAACTCCCTATTTTTTTAAGCTCTTCTATATCTGTTTGAACTTTGAAGATATTAAACAAAAAAAATGGAATGAAAAAAGTTAGAATAAGAAAATTTCTAAAGTAGTTATTTCTAACTAAAAAAGAAGCAATTACGTATAATCCTAATACAATTAGGATCGCTGCAGCACTACTTGACATATATAAGTGCTTTTTTTCAAAAATAGAAACATAGCCAGCTTTTCCCGGAATAAAAATAAGCATAATCCCGCTTAAAACTAATATTAAAAAGGCAACTACTAAAGATTTTGAAAAATTGTCTTTTTTTTGTTTTTTAAAAAATTCAAATGAAATAAAGAAAAAACTTGTAAGTAAAGTAAATAAAAAAATACATACAAGATCAAAAACTAATGTTTCTTTAATTTGTCCAGAAACAGAAGAGAAATAAAGATTCGGATATCCAGGTTTTAATATTAACTCTGATAAATCTAGAAGTGGCTGTTGAGGTATAAAAGTTTGAGGGAGTACTCTAAATGGCAGCATAGCTAGTCTATAAAAAAATACCCCGATATCCGGTTGTGTTAGAACTTGATTTTGATCTAAAATTATTGTTTTTGCGTTAAGCCATATAGGAAGGCGGATTACTAAATACAAGGTACTTAGCAAAAATAGTTTTACTAATAAGCGAAAAAAACTTTTTTTACTGCTTAGGCCTTTGTAGATTAACCATATTAAAGGAAGAATCAAGAAAAGTGAAAATGCACTTTCGTTTGAGAAAAGTGCTAGGAATAAAAATAGAAGGCTTAAAAAAAGATACCTATTTCCATTTGCTTTTTGAACATACTTTAAGAAAAAAATTATACAGGAAAGAGAAAAGATCACAACAACTTGAGTATTTACTGCTGCCACCCAAGTAATTGCCTGATGAGAAATTCCATAAACTGCAAAAAGTAAGCCAGAAAGCAGCGCTAAAAAGCGGTTTTTAAATAAAGTTAATGCAAGTATGTAAACCAGAATTGATACAATTAGATGGTTAATAATGCTAACTGCTGCATAAGCCTCAAAATTAAATCCAAACAATTTATACTCTATAAATGGAATTGACGCTGAGATAGGAATTGCATGAACTTTCCCAGCCTCATAGAGAGTGTTTTTTAAGAAATGAAGCAGGCCATCATTTGAGGAAAGAATAACGTTGCCAAAGACCCACCATTCATCTTGTTGATAAAAAGTTTCTGTTAATCCATTATATGTTATCAGTACAACTAAAAGGATTAGTAAATGTGGAAAGGCCCAAAATGAAATTTTGTTTGTTAAATTCATTTTTAATTTCTAATTATTAAAGTGACTTTTTTTATACCTTGATTGAGATGTAATAGTTTTAAATGCCATTTTGTATTTACCTTGTTAATTTTTTTAGATACTAAATAATTTCTATATTCATTAATTATTTCTGCATTTGTAAAACTCGCTCCAGGGTAATTTTTTCGTATTTTATTTAGAAGTTGTCCTGCCCCTCCCCCAAATTCGCAAACTTTAAGGAGCTTGCGATTTTTTTTACTTCCTATCCATCTTAAAATAAGATCTATTAAGTAAGAATTTGTTGATTGATCCTCGCGCGAGTAGTGTCTAATTTGCTCTTTAAATAAATCTTTAACAGAAGAATGCTGCATAATTTTAGATTTCGAATATCTCAGGGTAGATTTTTTTATAATAATACTTTTGAGCTAACTTTAAGGCGTTCTTAGAATACTTTTGATAGTTCTTCATTATTTCATCAACCGCACCAATAAACTCTGTACCGTTAAAATAGTCAACAATTATTCCAGATTTGGACTTTTCTATCTCTTTGGAGAATTCAAGAACATTTGTTGTTATTACAGGAATTCCAAAACTTAAATAAAGTTTAATTTTTCCTGGATCTCCGTAATGGGAGACACTGCTTTCATCTGGAATATATGTTGCGATGCCAATTGAGCATTTGCTTAAAATACCTCTAACTTCACTCCCTTCGACATATCCAAAAAATTTCGATTTTATTCCAGATTTCTTTGCTTTTTCTTTAAAATACTCCTCATCTGGACCCGAACCGATAATTTCATATTTTATAACTTTAAATTTTTTTAATAAACTTTTTGAATTCTCAAAAATTATTCCAAAACCATGGCTTTTTTTAAGTACTCCAATAAAGCCGAACACAATTTGTTTTTTTTCTTTGAACTCCATATCAAATTTGTCAGTACCAATAGGGACTATTGGATACTTAGCATTTTCTGGAAAAATCCCTATATCTTTCCTTAAATCAAGCAACCTTTTATTTACTAAAACTACGCGATCAGAGAAAGAGCTGATTTTGTCAAACTGCCAGTAAATATATCTCATTAGCATTATGATTTTATTTTCATGTATTGGAGGATAATAATCCCAAACCCAAAATATTGTCTTATCTACTAATCCTAAACCTCGCCCCAAATTTCCTATCCATGCTGTAAAAGCATTGACAGAGAAAAATAGATCAATTTTTTTATATTTATTTTTTAAGAAAATTAAAAAAACAATAATCTGTATAAAATTTATAATCGACCTTAGGGGGATGAATAAAAAAACTAACTTTTTTGGGATGGAAAAATTAAATAAATAATATTCTTTTTTTAGTTCTCCTTTATGGAAGATATATAAACGATAGGGTTTCTTTTTATTTGTTAAACTGTGGAATCTTATTGAAAAAAGAAAAACATATTCAAAATTTTCCAATAAAAAATCTAGAATTTTTCCGGAATTCTCATATGGAGAATAATTTACATATATAATCTTTCTTAAGCGTTCCATGCAGAATGCAGCTAATCATATCATATCTCACATATATCCAAGTTTGCGCAACTTCTCCATAATTTGTTCTTTATCCTGTCTTCTTCCTTCTCTTTCACTTGTATTTCCCAAATCTTGCAGCCATGCTGGGACGTTTGACTTTTTAAAGGTAGAAGAACGTGCGCCGAGGGAGCGATATCCTTTTTGATACAGCTTTACATAAGGGATATTATTTTTTATAGTCGTAGTCCAAATCTCTTTTTCTGAAAAATGAAGCAAAGGGTGAACCCTGATATGGGGTGGGTTTCTTCTTGGAGAAAAATAAGTCTCATTAGCCCTTGCGCTTTGTTCATCTTTCCTAATTCCTGTCATTAATGCTTTAATATCATTTTTTTCTAAAAATAAATTCATTGGAACTGTCTTCATTAAATGATTACCTATCAACGACTCCGGTTCAAATGGAAATGATTTTCCAGAAAAACCTAGCTTCTTAAGCTCCTGTTTATTTTTTTTACTTAGTTTTGAAACTAATACCCTATCACCAATTTTTTTTACTTGCCTTAGAATATCAGTATTTTGTACAGTTTCATACCTAAAATCCCATTTTTTGCTCATTCGATTAACAAATTCCTCTACTTCACTAAAAACATCTCCCTCATTAATAAATATTATTTTCGGGAGTGAGAAATTATCCATCAATTTTAAGTTTCTAATGAGCCACAAAAGCAAAGTGCTATCTTTTCCTCCTGTCCAAGCGAGAGCAATATTTTCAAAGTTATATTTTTTGTATGCTTTTTTAATAATTTTTAAACTCTTCTTTATTTTAAATTTGATAATTAGGTCGCTGATCATAAATTAATCCATTCCGTATTTGACAAATATCTTTTTAAAATCCTTTATCTGAGTTTTCTTTTTTAGTCTAATATTTGTTTTCTCAAAAGGATCTTTTTTTAAATCAAAAAACTCTTCTTTTTTCCCATTGCTTTCAAGAATATATTTATATTCGGGAGATGTATAGCTCCATAACTCATTAAATCCCCTAATTTGTGTTTTATTATCTAAAATACCTAATTTGACATGTGGACTCCTACACTTAAAAAGGACTCTGGTTAAATGATCATAGTTTGAATCTTTATTATTTCTTATAATATCTGTTCCTAAAAAGGTGCTTTCTTTGATACCAAGTAGTGAGCAAATAGTTTTAGGAATACTTAAGGTGGAGACTGTTTTTTTTATTTTTTTATGCCTGCCTGATGGAAGATGAATAAGAAGTGGTATCTTTATCAGCTCATCATAAAGATTAAAGGGCGCGTGACAATACATTTTGTGCTCCATAAATGCCTCGCCATGATCTGAAGTAATAATGAAAGCTGTATTAGGATATTTTATTTGAAACCACATAACTAGTTCTTTAAGGATCTCGTCAATATATTTCACCGAACTTCTATATGCTTCCAGAAAAATTTCATTAACCGTTTCGTTTTCAATTTTTAGTTTCCTTATACTTGTTTTAAGTTCTTTAAAAAAGATTGCTTTTTTTATCTTTCTTTGTAAAAGAGTGCTTTTTTTAAAAAAATGCCTACTATTTAATCCGCTGTAATATGGAACATGCGTATCCATATAATGAAGCCACAAAAAAAATGGTTTCCTTTTTTGTCTGTTAAGTAAACTCATCGCTTTTTCATTAATTGTCCTTCCAGGTCTAGTAAATTGTTGCTTTCCTAAAATTAGTCTTTTTAAATAGGGACGTGCAATATCTATTAATCTTAAGGGGAGTTCAGGGATAGAGCCTCTAAGCTT
Organism: uncultured Gammaproteobacteria bacterium; assembly: GCA_964459095.1. Lineage (GTDB taxonomy): Bacteria > Patescibacteriota > Microgenomatia > Daviesbacterales > UBA10151 > CAYWKL01. The sequence continues at coordinate 11,386 of CAYWKL010000003.1, read as the reverse complement.
CCAAAGGGTGTTATTTAAAGAAATCTTAAATTTATTTACACTGTTTAGATCAGCATACCCATCATCGTAGTGATCAAATCCTTTATGATAATTGTATATGGAATATAGCGTTGGATTATCAGCAAGTATAGCTGAGGTTGAGTACCCTTTTCCTTTTAATACTTGCGCTATGGTTACTGTTTCTTTTGTATCTGGGATTCCAAGATATTTTCCATATGTGAAGGGCAAAGTCCCAGTCATGACTGACGGGAAATAAAAGTAGGTTGGAATCCCTGGGGCAATTGCATTTAAATAAACATAGGAGGTTTGTGCAAATGAATCTAAAAAAGGTGTATTTTTCTCATTATGATTTTGGGATCCGACAAAATCTGCTCGTAGTGAATCTAAAGTGATTAAAACTATATTTGGATTTTCCATTTCCCTTTAATGCAGAATCCTTTAATAACAGGCTTCTTTTATTTTCTTTATTGTGTAACTTAATTGTTCTTCAGTTAGATCTGCGTGTATAGGAAGCAAAATAACATCTTTGTCCGCTTTTTCTGTATTAGGTAAATCATCTCTTTTACCTCCGAATATAGGATATATATCATTTCTTCGGTTATTAATGTTAACCATTATATTAAATTTACGAAGTTTTTTTGCAAACTCAAATCTATCTTCAACATGAACCGGAAATATTTGATAATTTGGAATTCTATCCTTATGATATTTCAAAAGTTTTAATTTTTTTAATCCTTCAAGTTCTTCTCTATACCTTTCCCCTATTTCTTTTCTTCTTTTAAAAGCTTTATCAAAATGATCAATCCCAACACTTGCCAAACTTGCAATTATGTCATTCATATTGTATTTAAAACCCAATTCATTACCTTTAAAACTTCTTGGCAATGGATCTATTAAATTAGTTTTTTTTGCATCTCTATCAATACCATACCAAATCAGTTTTTTTAATTTTTCATAATGTTTTTTATTGTTAGTTGATATTAAACCACCATCTCCTGAGGTAATAATTTTAACTACTTGGAGAGAAAAACAAACTAACTCTCCCCTCTGGCCAATAAATTCTCCTTTATACATGCTTCCTAATGCATGTGCAGCGTCTTCTATAACAGGTAAACCATATTTTCTTCCGACTTTTCTTATCTCATCTAAATCAACAGGATTACCACCGTAGTGAACCACCATAATTGCTTTTGTTTTGGGGGTAATTTTATTTTCAATACTCTCTACATTTATATTCAAATCATCATAATTAATGTCGGCAAAAACTGGCTTTCCTCCTTGTTCCAAAATAGCCGTATTTGTGGCTATAAAGGTAAATGGGGTTGAAATTACCTCGTCACCTGGTCCAATATTTAGCATTGCCAGAGAAGTTCTAAGTGCTGCCGTGCCGTTGTTCACCGCAACGCAAAAGGGGAGTTTCCATTTACGTTTTGCTTTTTCTCTTAGTTCCTTTTCTTTTTTGCCGGTATTGATCCATTTTGAACGTAATACTTTGCTTACTTCTGTTATAGCCTCTTTAGGAACATTAGTAGACCAAGTGCGTATTAAATTGTCACTTAACTCGTAATCTTTTTTTACCATATGTAAAATTTACCCATATAATCTCCAAATTTTGAAAAGTCCTCGTTTTATCTAGTTTAAATCTATCTTTTTTGCTTTATCGGTCTGAGATTTATCAAATCGATGTTTTATGACTTTTGCTGGTACTCCAGCTACTATTGTATATGGATCTACATTCTTTGTAACAACTGAATTACTACCGATAACAGATCCTCTTCCTATGGTTACATTTGGGAGAATCACAGCGTTTGCACCAATCCAAACATCACTGTCAATTTTAATGGGTCCTCCATAAAAACCCTGTTTCTTTATTGGAAAACTAGGATCTTGATATCTGTAGTTTGCAGTTACTAAATTAACATTAAACCCAATAATTACGTAATTTCCAATCTTTACTCCATTTTGTCCTCCAATTTTTACATCTTTAGAAATAAAAACATCGTGTCCTATCTCAACATTTTTTGGCCTCATGATCATTACCCTTTCCATAATCTCCACATTCTTACCAATTCTTTTTAGAAAAAAACTCCAAAAGAAAGCTTTAAGAATTCCCAGGCTCGATACTAATCGGTTATAGATTCTATAAATAATTTCAGACATTCTGTTGTTTTAAATATTCCTTTAAATATTCCTTTGAAGTTTTTAATGAGGGATAAAATCGTAGGAGTTTTTCTATATTCATTTCATAAACTTGTTTTTTTGCATGGTCGCGTATTTTAAAACTTCGTTTGAAATATTCTTTGGCCCTTTTAAAATTAAAAGTACCCTTACCTCCTACATTTATTATCTCATCAGAAACGCTCTTTTCTAATAAAGTTATTAATATTTCTGATACCCCTTTTGTTGTAATTATTTGCAACTTTGTTTGAAGATTAACATATAAAGAATTATCTTTCAAAAGATCAAAGATAGGCCCTTTTTTTAATTTTTTTCCTAAAATCATTGAGCATCGTAAAATGAGGTATTTTTTTGAATATTTTTTTACAATCAATTCACTCAAGTACTTATTAAATCCGTAAGCCTCAAGACTTAAAGGTTTCATTTCTGCAGTTTCTTTCGAATATTTTGGGTTTTCATGATTTGAATAAACATCTGGAGAGGATATGTAAATGTATAGGTCACTAGGAAAATCAAATATGCTTTTATATACTGACAAGGTTGAAGCTAAAAAATCATCAAAAGGGTTCTCGTTTGCCCAAAATCTTTTACTATTGCCATTTGCATTAATTAAACAATCAAAGTATGTTCCAACCTTTTTCTTGTAATTTTCTTTAGTTATGGCTTCAACTTTAAAATTTCTACTAAGGAGCCTCACTAAGTCTGATCCAAGAAGTCCTTTTGCCCCTAATATACCAATCTTAAGCCTTTTATCTGGAGATCGCATATTCATAATTCTTATCAAGCCAGTTAACAGTTTCTTCGATTCCTTTTTCAATTTTTGTCTTAGGGTTCCATTTTAAAGTTTTTTTCATTTTATTTACGTTTAGAGTTTTTTTCAAAGCACCATCAGGCATCTTGGTAAGATATTTAATTTTGCCTTTAAAACCTATAACCTTCATTATTATATTAACTAAATCTGTAATTGAGTGACCTACCCCGGTTCCTATATTCATGGGAGAAACATCATTGTATTTTTCTCCTGCAAGTAAAATCCCCTCAGCAGCATCTTTCACAAATAACCATTCTCTAATAGGTTTCCCTGTCCCCCATACCTCAATAAAATCTCTTCCTTCTTTTTTCGCATCATAGACTTTTTTTACTAATGCCCCAAGGCCGTGAGATCTGTCAGGATGGAAATGTTCTCCTGGTCCATACATATTCGCCATAATCAAGTGAATTGAATTGAAACCGTATTGCTCTTTATAAGCCCATCCTTGTACAATGTGCGCCTTCTTAGTAAATCCATAATTTAGAACTGTTTCATGAATTGGACCATTCCAATAGTCTTCTTCGAATTGTTCGTCCTTGTTTAAATATCCGGGATACGCGCAAGCAGCTGAGACATTTATATATTTTTTCACCCCTACGAGTCTTGCTGCCTCCATTAAGTAAGTACCCATAAGAAGGTTGTCGTAGTAGATTTGAGCTCTTTTTAGCTTATCGTATAATATCCCTCCCTGATGAGCCGCAGAATTTATAACAATATCAGGTTTTGTTTTTTTTAAATATAAAAGAGCTTTTTCAAGTTTTGTGAAATCCCATCCATCTTTTGTCCTAGGAATAAAAACTCTGCAACGAATTTTTTTTAATCTGTCTGCAATATGACTCCCGACAAAACCGCCACCTCCAGCAATAACTATTTTTTTATTGGTGTAGTAACCCATGAAATTATTTCAACATTTTATCATGACAAATTTTTGAAACAAAACCTAATATTTTTGCGCAATTATATGGATTTGGTCAAAACCATTTTTGAACTCTTTCTTCGAAAGCTTTCTAAATGGAATATAAATTTTTTTTGACTTAAACAAATGTTTTTGTAGAAGTGCGAAATTATGTCCAAAAAGAGACCAAAATCCTCCTGTATATTTAGTTTTTCGTGGATTAAGACCACTATTTTTAAGTATTTTTTCAAGTTCTTCCTTCGAATAATGTCTGTGTCCAAAAAAGAAAAATGCAGGATCCAAAAGAATAGACAAAAGGTGTTTTGTAACTGTACTTATTGCAAAAAATCCGCCTTTCTTTAAAACCCTTGCAGCCTCTATAATTGCCCTTTCCTCATACCCTTTAGGCAAGTGTTCTACAACATCAAGCATAGTAACAAGGTCAAATTGATTATTCTTAAAAGGGAGTTTAAGGGCTGAGGCAACTAAGAAATTTCCTTTTCGGTTTTTCCTAGCAAAGTTTATAGCACGTTTAGAAATGTCAATCCCAGTAACTTCTTTTGCGTTGTCTAAGAGAGATAGGAATTGCCCTGTCCAACAGCCAATATCAAGAACTGAATTTTTATTACTGTATTTTTTAAGCAATTTTGCCTCAAAAATATGATGAGGGGCAGGTAGTATATCTGTGGTAGGATTTAAGATGCGTTCATTTCCCATTTATTTATTTTTTAATCGCCTAAATTGTTTAAATAAGTAAAATTCAAACAGTGAGTATATGTCTACCAATATTACCGAAAAGCAAATAAGTGGATGAAGAAACCAAGCGTAGTCTTTTCTCTTAATAAATCCTAGAAATGAATCCTTAAGTGGGATTAAGAAGGAAATCATAATTAAAAAAATCCAAATCTTTAAAAAAAGGCTTGAATCATATTTGAATCTTCTTTTATCCTGGTAAATTAAAAATAGATCAGTGTTTCTCTTATTTTTTTGAATCATCTCCTTAAAACTATTAGCAAAGTCATGTTCAACTTCATATTTAAGTCTCGCAAAAGTGTTATACCCTTGCGAGACGAGATCATATGCGCTGTCTAAATGAAACAGGTATGGCTTCCAGTCAGTCTTAAGAAGAAGCTTCCTCTTGGTCATATAACCATTAGATCCAATAAGTGCCAGATTCTTTGTTGAGAAACGGGTAAGAAAATATCCTTTAAATTCTTCAACAAGGGTCTTTTTATCTCTCCAGTGGTTTTGTGTAGCCATAAGAAACCCTGCTTTGCCAAGATAAAAACCTAAAGGATCATTAACTCCAAATAAAGCACAATACCTGTTAATGAGACTATCCTTTTTACTATATTTATATTTCCAACTTTCTATTCCGACAACTTCTTTATGGTTTCTAAATATCTCAACTGCATCTTTAAACCATTTATTGGAAGTTAATCTATTGTCTGCGTCAATAAAAAATATGAGTTCGCCCTTAGCATTTGCAAGACCAATACTTTTGCCCCTTTCTATATGGTGGGAACCGTTATAAATTATTCTTGCCCCAAATTTTTTTGCGAGGGGAACTGTATTGTCGGTTGAACCATCATCGATAATTAAAAGCTCTATTTTTTCTCTTGGATAAGTTTGAGAAACAACACTTTTAAGACACTTGGGCAATGATTTTTCCTCATTCAGTGTGGGAATAATAACTGAGATTTTAGGATAGGGTTTTTGCATTCTGCTTTTTTGTGGACTTTTCTATTTGTTCTTTTATCCAAAAATAAGTTTGACTAAAACCTTCTTCTAAAGAAGTTTTAGGTTCCCATTTTAGTAATTTTCTTACTTTTTTATTATCAGAGTTTCTCCCTCTAGCTCCCTGAGGTTTGGACTTATCGAATCGTCTTCTTACACTTTTCCCTGCAATTTTTGAAATCAAATCTATGAGTTCATTGATCGATATGCTTTTATCAGAACCAATATTAAGAGGTTCTCTAACATCACTTTGCATAAGACGATATATACCTTCTACACAATCATCAACATAACAATAAGATCTGACTTGTTTTCCGTCCCCCCAAACCTCTATTTCTTCTCGTTTCTTTGCCTTTGCAATTTTTCTACAAAGAGCGCCGGGAGATTTTTCTCTACCCCCTTCATAAACACCAAGAGGACCATAAACATTATGAAACCTTGCCACCCGAGTTTCAAAACCGTAATCTTTGTAATAAGCCTGGCAAAGTCTCTCTATAAATAATTTCTCCCACCCATATTCACTGTCAGGATTTGCAGGATAGGCATCTTCCTCTTTTAAACCTACTGCTTTTTTTGACTCTTTTTTTTCACTTGGGTAAACCAATGCAGAAGATGCATAAAAAAATTTCTTTATCTTTTGTTTATATGCAGCATCTAGCAGTTGTGTATCTATCAGGACATTATCGTGCATAATTTGAGCATGCACACTTTCTATAAACCCTATTCCTCCCATATTGGCTGCTAAATTGTAAGCTTGACTCGTTCCTTCTACTGCGATTTGTGCTGATTTTTTTATGCGAAGATCTAAAATTAAAAACTCATCGGCTTGAGTTTTTTCGAATTCTGGTTTTTTGATATCAACACCACGGACAAAATACCCTTTCTTCTTTAAGAATTTCACAAGATGATGCCCTATGAATCCCCCTGCTCCTGCAACTAATACTTTTGCCTTTCCCATATCTTAAATCTTTACAGCTTGTCTTGAATGATATTTATAGTGTTAATGTCATGCTGCAGCAGCATTCTAAAAGGAGAATCGTTTGAATATTTTTTTTGAATCTCAATCAAAATCTTTTTGTGAGTTTTTAGTTTTTTCTTTAACTCTTTGTCTTTAGTTTCTAGTTTATTTTCAACAAAATAAGCTCCTAGTTGCCCAGTGTAGCTTGCATATCTTGAAGAAATCTCCTCAATTAAATTACCTCTATTTTTGCTTACTACTACATATAAATCAGCAAGGCGCTTATCCAAAAGTGACATCATATATTCTGCCTTAGACTGCTCATTAAACTTTGTAAACAAAATCAGTTTCTCAATTAATCTGTCAAAGTGATTCGATGGATTTTCAATTTTTAAAAATTCTGCAGATAAAGTTGATTCTTTCGCCAGAAGACTTATTGGAAAAATTAAAAATAAAATAATTAAACACAGAGAAAATAATCGACTTAACATTTTGGTCTTTAAAACAATTAGAAAGTATAAACATTTATAGCGGGGTCTTGCAATCCGCAAGATTTGTCACTTTCGAATAATAATCTAATCTCTTTTGCATTTCTGTCTGCAAAAAAAATAGTTAATTTATTAGCATCCAAGTTAGACTGAATTCCAACTTGAGGAAAAGGAAAGGTATCTTTTTCTCTGTACCAATTTTTTCCATTCTGAGATGATTCAACAATAACTGATTGAATCTTGCTGCATGTTTCTGAGTCCGAAAAAAGAAGTATAAGTTTAGACAACCTAACAACTCTAACAAGTTCAATATTCAAAACATGGTCTTTAACATAGAATCTTTTATAATCAGAGTACTCCTTCTCCGTTAAATTTCTATACTTTTTTTTTGTATGTTCTTCATCGTTTTTCCAAATCTTAAGTATTGGGACTCCATCTACTTTCACTTCATATACTGGGTTAAGCATCTTCTCAACATATTCCCATGTATAGTAGTAAGCCTTCCCTGTATCATTGAAGTTTAATTCCATCAGATATTCTCCATCCTTTTTCAGTCCACTCCAATTCTTTGGGTTTAGACTTATATCATTCCTAAATAAAATTGACGGAGCATTAGTTGGTGTTCCTTGTATTAACGAAACTTTTGAATTCAAAGGGGCGTTTTTATTTAACCACTTAATTCCTTGAAAGTAAGCATTACCATAGCTATTGCCCCATGAAGGAAAATTTCTCTTCTCTGCTCCTTTTAACCCTCCTATAATAAAATTAAAATATACATTTTGATTGGGATGTATTTTCACCAAAATAAAAGCAGGCCATAAAAACAAAAGTATAAGTGCCAGTTTAAGAAACAAAATATTTTTTATATTAAAAAGTTTCGAAGAAAATTTTATTATTTCCAGCCCCCCCAAACCTGCGAGTAGACAAAGGGCAGGTAAAAATTCCATAATTTGCCTGTCACCGCCATAAATGCTTGCACCGGGCAAACTAACCCTAATTATTGGAACTGCAAACCAAAGCAACCAAAGTACAAAAACTCCATTCCCGAAGTTTCTTTTTTTGATTGCATAAATAATACCAACAAAGCTAAGAAAGAGTACTATTGGAGGTGTTGTAAAAATAATCCAGAGGGTTGGAAAAAGATTAAATCCAAATATATAAAAGTTTTCTGGTTGATAGTTTGTTTGGGTTCCTATGTGCTCATAGTATCTAAAGACTTCAAACAAACTTGTTGGAAAGTTGTTCCAAAGGTATGGCCATGATCCTACAAATATCCCTAGCGAGACTAGCGGTCCTAAAAAAAGCACTATAATATATGATCTTTTAATTTGCCATTTCTTAAATGTTATTACTTTATCTTTAAACCTAAGAAGGAGGTAAGGAATAATAATAAAAGGAGTAAACAATATATTGAATTTAGTCCCAAGACCTAGTCCTAAAAAAAAATAGAAGCCAATAAGCCAGATGATACTTTGTTTTCTCAAAGAGTTATAAAAACTCCAAATTGCTCCAGTAAAAAATGCAGCTTCTATTGGGTCTTTTATATTAAAGTGTGCTTCAACAAAAAAAAGAGGATAGGTTATTAAAGATAAAAGAGTAATGAGCGCACCGAAATTTCCGATTGTATCCTTTGCAAATTTAGTAGTAATAAAAACAAGAACTGCGGAAATAAGTAGTATGAATATGTGGTAGCTTTCAATATCATCAAGAATAGAAAGTTTTATATAAAGAATTTTATTAAACAAAGAGGCAAGAATATCATTTATGGGTGGATGTCCTGGATTATTTTTAAAGAAAAAATCTCCATCTTGATATTCTAGTGCAAAAAAACTTCTTTTTTCTCCTTCTTTATATTCTTTACTCCCGGTTAGAAAGTAATTTAGATATACATTACCTCTGCTGTAATGAATTGTCTCATCCCAAGAAGTCCCATAATCTTGGATAGTGAAAACACCAAAAAAAAGGAAGATTAGTGCTCCTAAAATAGCAATCAAATTCTTGTTTAGAAAATCGTTTAATCTTTTCATCTAACGAAAGTAGCAATCGCAAGTTAAATGAGTATATAATTTTAGACTAAATCTTACAAACTTGATGAAAATTTGTATTTTAACTCATAGCATACCCCGGTATAAAAATGACACATCTGCTCCTTTTATTCATGAGTTAGCAAGATCTTTAGCAAGTTATAAAAATAATGTATTTGTTCTAGCCCCATTTGATCAAAAGATTGATTTTAAATTAAAGAAAAATTACAAATTTATTGTTTATAAATATATTTTTCCAGATAGTTTTCATCTCCTAGGATACTCAAGAACACTAAGTAGTAATCAATCCTTAAAATTTTATGTATATTTTTTTGCTCCTTTTTTACTTATTTCTAGTTTCTTGAAATTACTTTCCCTAGTGAAAAAAGAAAAAATAGACATCATTTGTGCACACTGGATAATACCCAATGGTTTTATTACAGCAATTGTTTCTAAAATTGCGAAAATACCTTATACAATCACTGTCCCTGGATCTGATGTTTATCTTGCAAGTAAACTTTCTTTGTTTAAGGAGATGGCAAAGTTTTCAGCTAAAAATGCTTCGGTTGTTATTTCTGACAATTCACATTATTTAAAACAATTAAAAAAATTGGGAATTTATCCTAAAAAAACCCAAGTAATAAGGTATGGTGTGGATATGGGAAAATTTAAGCCTTTAGGAAAGAGTAAGATTTTGATTAACAGATATAACTTACAAAATAGTAGTGTAATTTTAGCTGTTGGGAGATTTGTTCCGAAAAAAGGGTTTATATATCTAATAAAAGCTTTGCCGAAAATTTTAAAAAAAATTCCTAATGCAAAACTTATTCTAGTTGGGGATGGCGACTTAAAGAATGAACTTGAAGAAAAAGTTAAGAATCTAGATCTAGAAAGTAATATTATTTTTGCTGGAACAATTCCCTACAGGAATTTAATTTATTACTACAACCTTTGTAATGTATTTGTTATACCTTCAATAAAAGATAAGTACGGAAATATTGATGCCTCCCCTGTTTCTATGATGGAAGCAATGGCAACTGGAGCACCTGTAGTTGCTACCAAGTTCTCAGCTGACAAAAATTTAATAATTCCAACCATCACAGGCCATCTGGTGAAAGAGAAAAACGTTGAAGATTTAAGTAAAGCAATCATCGACATTCTCACTTTTCCTCCAAGCAGAGAAAAAGTAAGAGAGGTTGCTGTCAAAAATTTTTCCCTAAGTAATACATCTTTAGAATATTTAAAAAATTTCAAAAAAGCAATCTCATGAATTTTAGATTAATTTTTTTATCTTCCTTTTTTTTCTTTACTTTTTTTATTATAGGTTTATTAACGGTCGCTGACTATGGAGTTTCTTGGGATGAGCCTGAACATTTTAATAGAGGACAAGCATATCTTTGGTATTTTTTAAGTGGAGAAAAAGATTACAGGAAATTACCAAAATATAATCTAAGTGATGCGAGGAAAAATCCAAATTACTTGGAGCGAAGTTTTTATCAAAATGATAATTTGAATTTTAAAAGCTGGCTTATTTATGATACAGGCCATCCCCCCCTAAATGATATCTTATCTTCCCTTTTTAATTATCTCTTCTACCAAAAATTAGGATTAGTAGGAGATATTGAGGGTTATCACTTATTTAATATATTTATATCTTCTCTACTTGTAGCATTGGTCTTTCTCTTTGCTGCAGAGAGTTTTGGAGTACTTGCTGGGATATTTTCAGCCCTTTTTATGGCTACTTATCCACTTTTTTTTGGTGAATCCCACTTTAATATTAAAGACCCAGCTGAAACTACTTTTATCATCCTAACTTTATATTTTTTCTGGAAAGCTATAGAGAGGAAAAAAACCATCTACATACTTTTATCATCTGTGGCTGCTGGTATGGCTTTAGGCATTAAGTTTAATATCTTCCTAGCTGCACTAGTACTTTTATTATGGCTTCTTATAAACACTTTTTTTGGTAAAAGAAAAGAAGTTTTATCGTTTTTACAGCAAAAGAAAACTCTCTTATTTTTACTGCTTTTCCCCTTTGTAATGTTTACAGTCTTAATAGCTATCTGGCCATTTTTATGGCAGGATTTATACGGCCATTTATCAAATCTTTTTGGGTACTACAAAGATATAGGTTCTGAAGAAAAAATCTCTACAACTTCGAATTTAATAAATTTGTATGCATCAAAATGGATTTTATTTACTACTCCACCAATACTTTTATTTTCATTTGTAATGGGACTTCTGATTGGAAACTGGTCTAAGAAAAGTTTTATTTTTACGTTATGGGTAATCTTT
>CAYWKL010000002.1:0-86411 GCA_964459095.1 uncultured Gammaproteobacteria bacterium | reverse complement strand
ACCTTATAGTAGCAACAATTACCTATTAATGATAAATACTACTGATTAGTGATTATTTTGGTATATTTTGTTTATAAGCTAAAAGTTTTATTTATAAAGGTAGTATATAAGTATTGTGGTTATGTAGTAGTGGTATTATTTAAATCTTTCGTAAGTGAAAACCAAAAGATTTATATACTAAACAATCTTTATACATTTTGTTATCTTGGAAGTTACCGACGATTTAAGAACGGCGGTAAGTTCTTGGACAGATAACCGCAGGATATAACTTTATAGTGGTAACATTATAAGGTTGGAAAAAATCATTCTTGTGGCACAGGAAAAGCAGGGCTGAATAGCTTAAGTGCTATTAACTGACTTGAAGAGTCGAGGCTCATCAGGTTAGTTTTGTTACTAACTGCTAATGACGAAAAGTCCCCCGCCAAGACTTTAAGAGTGAGCGGTAGCTTTAGATGGTTGCCGTAGGGCGTGATGAAGTAGGAAGCAGAGTGACTAAATGCGTGAAGGTAGCAGAAGCTCGGCGAGGATATGAGGTAATCTTACTGATACCTACTTGCTGAAATGCCGTAGGTATTGGGTGTTATTTCTGATTAAGTTAGTCTTAACGGATTTCTGAATATTCTCTAAAAGCTAACCTCTAAAAGTTGTAGGACTATGACTTTAGTTCCTGCCTATTTACTAAACCGAAACAGGTGAACAAACATGGCAGAACAAAAGTTAGATATGGGAAAAGCTGTACTACAGCTAACTAATGTAGTGCAAACATTAACCGAAAGGTTAAACGAATTGGAAGCTCAAAGAGTTAGGGCTACCAACAAAGCACAGGTAGAGGTAACAGGAACGGATAACCTAAAAGTTATTAAGTTCGTTAAATCTATCTATGAGAGGAAGAAATACAACGCAGGGGGTAAAATCAGGTCTATCAATGTTGATAGCCTTGAGATTACCAAAGGGGGACACACAAAGGTTTTTATTACGAAAACCTTTAATGATGGGGCAGTTAAGAGCCACCCTATTATAATGTGGAGTAAATAAGGCTCTTAATCAGGAATAGGCAGGGGCAGTCAAGATAGTTCTACAACAACTTTTTTTTGAGGTTAGGGGTAAGCACAAAGCTATCGCTATGCTTTAGGTTTAGGGATAGTGTAATGGAAGCTGTCCTAATTTCCTTCGGGAAAACTTAAAGGAAGTCTATACCACAAACTCCATAGTGCAACTCATATAAACTGATAACTTAACGCTATCAGGGGATTTGAAGCCGCTATGCAGAATATTCCGATACCTAAACGTGTAGCGTATGATAGCCATAAAACCTTATCCTTAACCTCCTTTGATTTTTTGAAAATATTTATAATATTCATAAAACCAAACTATGAGGTGAAAGCAATGCGACCAGAACACATTAAAGTAGGGAACAAAGCTAATCCTGAAGGGTTTAAGCAATTGGGATACAAACGCTTAAGCAGTTCCACTTGGATTAAGGATAGGCTTAAGGTTCAGTTAGTCGGAAAGAGAATTGTGGATATACAAACACAAAGAAGGTTTAGTCAGTTAGTAACTGATTTCAAAACCAAGAATAATAAGCACGAGCAATTAGCAAAGCAAGTTCTTAAATGCTTGAGGTAATCAAATTGAGATACAACCAGATTAAGTTGAGGTTAGAGGTTTTAATTCTGAAATACGAGCAGATGATTAACGGCTATAAGTCGGCTATTGTGAGGACTGAAAGCAACACGAAACGGGCTTCTTATACCGCTATGATAGTCAGACTGAAAGGCACGATAGAACGCATTAAGGAAGCATTGGATTACATAATGCTCTATCAGAAGGGTGATATTGATTTTGGTAAATTTTCTACACAATTTAGGTTTAAGGGATACAAGCAGGAGAGGTGAATAAAGATGTGTGAATGCCAAGATTGTGGTAGGATTATCAAAGGTTTGATGTAATATGAAGGAAGCAGATATTCTTAATAAGATGGTTGAGGAGTTGGAAGCTCAAAGGAAGCAGATTGAGGAAACCGGAAAGTATAACCTTAAGATAAAGGAAGAGAACAAGAATCAGATTGAAGATTGCAGAAAACATAATCTGAAGCATAAAGTCAAGGTTAACATTAAGGATATGATTGCTCACATAAACAAGATGGGAACAATAGGGTGATGCAAAATGGTTTATGGATTTAACACAAAAGGATTCAGCGAGGATATAGACTTAAAGGAGTTTGTATCAAATAATTACTTCAAGTGCTCTTTTAAGGATTTAAACTATGAAGAGAAAAGAAAGGTTTTGAAATATTTAAAACTGAATGGAATGGAAAGGTGATTTCTATGTGCATCAAATACTGCAAGCAGAAGGATATTCATTTAAATTATTATGGCAAGGATATTTGTTATAAGCATTGGTCGGAACATTGCTTAAATATTATTAATCTCAAAGATGAGTTTAAGGTAATGGAGGTGTGAAAGATGTGCGAGCATAAACAAGTTTTAGCAATATACGAGAATTCGAGACATACGAGGGATAATATAGCCCATTATAGGTGTACTGAGTGTAGCCATAAGATACCTAATACTTATATATTCCCTAGAAGTGTAAGGATTATTTATGACGAATAAATCTCAAAGAATGCTTTGGGATAGTGTGAGGTGAATAAGAATGAAAGATGAATTAACTTATTGTAACCAATGTGGGTTTGTAGGAGATGATAAAGATTTTAAAGAGCATACCTCAGAAACAAAACACACAGGGTTTAAAGGAGATAGTTTAGTGAGGTGATTAAAATGGTTAAAGAACTGCCGATAGTGGAACACGCAGATGAAAACATATTGTGCTTCTTTGACGAGAGGCTTAAAGAGTTGAGGGATATTTATAACCCCAACAATAGGTTTGAATTAAATGATTTTGAGATGGAATACTACAAGGATTTGGTTAAGGAAGGCAAGACTTATAATGATGTTGTATACCAAAGAGTATGAGGTGATTATGAATATGGGAATACATAAAGATGAATGTGGAAAGGGAACCCAAAGAGGTTGTAGGCGGAATTGCGGATGTAATTGCCATAATGAGTATTGTTTATGTGGCAGAGAATTAAGAACAGAGAAAGAACTAAGATATAAAATTTGTAGGGAGTGTGAATAACAATGAAAGAATTTGAATGTGTAGGAGTTGTTAGTGTAATCCCTGCCGACTCAAGATTGAGCGGGGAAGCGGCAAGGAAGCTTAATGGCAGAGAGCAGAAAGAAACCATTGAGTTCCAGAATAGATTAAGGGAATTGGAAATGCAGAGGGAAGTGGATTTGATGTCAGCAAGAAGGGAAAGCTGCAACCTCTATGCCGATGAAGAAAGTATTGAGGGGTGAGGTTAAGATGTTAGAAAATTGCGTGAATGATATGGTTTGCGAAGAGTGCGGGACAGAGCTGGATAATATTGATGGCAACGATTGTGAATGTTTATGCCATACAATGGTTTAAGAGGTGAATAAAAATGTGCCCATATTGTTATGACCAAAAATATATAAAGGTTGCAAACGAGCCGATAACTTTTGACGAGGGAGATTACCACTTGGAGAGATGCCCAGAATGTTAACTGGAACATATTCAGGCGTGAATTGGCTCTTGGGTGATTTGATTGAGAGCTTTTTAGTAGTTTTAATAATCAGAACATTAAAGAGGTGGAGAAGATGAAGAAGATATATGAGATTGATTTAAGCCTGAAGAGGAGGCTTGAATTATTTAAGTTTATGAAAGGTTTGAATTTGGGTGTTGATGAAGTGAAGAGTGCATTTCATTCAAACAGCATAAGGAAGTTGAGGTGTTCAGTATGAAACTAAACTTAATCAATGTGGTAGCTGGGGATAAAGAGATAGTCATAAGTTATGATTATCAAAAACAAAAGTATGAATTAGGGATTTTGGATTTAAAGACATTGGAATTAAACATCGTGGAGAGGTGAACGAAGATGGAAGAAAAACTTAAGAAGTATGGTAAATCTAAAGAAGGGAACTTTGAGGTTGTTGATACGATTGGAGTGCCTCATCCTTATTGTATAACTCCAAAGCATGTAGCAGTAGCTTCAGATAAGTTTTCTGGAATGCTAGGTGATGAAGCAATTAGGGGAGCAGAAGAGGAAGGGGCAATCTGTGATATATGCAAAAAGCTGAATAGGAAGAATGGAAACAACATATTAAGTTATGACGAGCATAAGACTGCCTTGTTAGTTAACTGCAAGAAAGAGCTAAATGATAACAAGGAGGAAATTAACCAATACTTGCTGTCTATTAAAGAGATGGCAATTAAAGATAACTTTGAAGGGTTTGCTTTCAAGAAAGATTTTTGAGGTGATTGTTATGCCATATAAAATAATGTGGAATGATGGGGATAATGGAACAGAACAGATAGACGAAGCCGATACAAAGGAAGAAGCAGAATACTTAAAGCAGGAATACCAGATGGCGTACAAGGGATATGTTTGGATTAAGTGAGGAGATTATTTATGAAAAAACTGATAGATGATGAGGATGATTTTGGAAGTATAATTCAACAACAAGATTGTAGAAGATTATGTAACCATTGTGATAAAGTAGTTTATGCTATCTTTAAATCATCATTATCTTATGGTTGTTATGTATGTTCTGAATGTAATCATCCAATGGAAGGTATTTGATTACATAAATAGGGAGGTGATGAAAGATGGAATGTCCTATATGTAAGGGTGTGTTGAGCAAGATAGATGATGTTTATGTAAGTTATTGTATAGCAGGAGGTGTTGAAGAATGATAGACTATGAAGAGCAGGCAAATAAGTTTTTGAGCAAGACAGGAACAGAGTTTTCCGCAAAGTTCCTGAAGCACGGAAAGCATTTTGAGGATGACAAGGAAGACAGGGATATTTATGGAGGTGTTTATGCTCTGGGAAAAGATATATGGGTTCATGTTCATGATTTTAAAACTAATGAATTGTTGGATAGCTCCACTTGGGGTTTCTTGGAAGATGATTTGAAATGTATGAACAAAATAAGAAAGAGTGTATAAGATATCTGAAAGAGGCGGAAGAATACATAAGAAGCAAATGTGGACAAAATGATGATTCTATTGTTCATTTAAAGGGTTTAAGTATTGTAAGAAAATGCTTGGAGGAAAAATGAGAGAAATAAAATTCAGGGCTTGGAATAAAAAGAATAAGGTCATGAGGGTATTGTGTGATACCTTTTATTGGATTCAAATTGGAGTTGATAGACTTTTTAAATCTGAACTTTCATTCTTTGCTACATCTGGTTACCCAAAGAAAGAACTTTTAGCTTCTACAATAGATGGGGATATATTTATGCAATATACAGGACTTAAAGACAAGAATGGAAAAGAGATTTATGAAGGGGATATTGTGTTATGCTCAAGGCATGATGGAGAAGATATGCATGAAATTGTTATTGAAGATATTAGACAGCTACCCCAATTTATGTTTGGTTCAAATTTAGATTGGAGAGAGGTTATCGGCAACATTTATGAAAATCCGGAGTTAATAAAATGAATCCGTTTAAATTGATTATCTGTGAAAAGTGTGGGAGAGGTCATAGGATATTTACTTTCCATTATAATCCTGCTTATAGATATAACTATGAAAAAAGGTGTAAATGCGGTATCCTCATCTTACTCTAAAGATGATAGAATGAAAAAAATAATCAAAAGGAATCTTAAACAACTCGAGAAAGATAAAAACATAAAAATCCTATTTGCCATCGAGAATGGCAGCAGGGCTTGGAGATTGAGCAGCAAGGACAGCGATTATGATGTAAGGTTTGTATTTGTGAGACCGCTTAGGGAATACATCAAAATCAGCAAATCAGATGATGTGATTACTGCCCATTATGATAAAGAAGGGAGTCCAATGGGACAAGAAGGATGCTATTTGGATTTTTGTGGATTTGACATTTTCAAGTTCAGCAAGATGCTTTCTTCTTCCAACCCGACTGTGATAGAATGGCTTACCTCAGATATTGTGTATTATGAAAAAAGAAGTCAAGTTTGGGTAGATTATGCCACCAATCACTTCAACCCAATCGCGTTGTATCATCATTATCGCTCCATGGCACGACAAAACTATCTTAAATACTTAAAAAGTGGAACTGAAGTAACTTATAAGAAGTATCTGTATGCCATGCGTGGACTTTTGAACAGCAAATGGGTAGTTTACCATAAAACTGTTCCGCCGATTGATTTCACCGAAACAATAAATATGATTAACCCACTGCTAAAGAAAGCAGAGTTTCCTAAGTTGCCAGTAGTAAAGGAATTTGTTCCTGTCTGGGTTCTCAAGAGATTAGGGGATATGATATGCTTAAAAAAGATGGGCAAGGAAAAAGAGATAATAGAGAACATAGTGCATATCGATGGTTACATAGAAAGTTTCCTGAAGAATGAAGATGAGATAATTAGAAAGAAAAGCGTAACCGATGCTGTTTTGGATGAGGAGCTTAGGAGGATTGTAATAAGATGAAAAAAGAAATTCAAAAGGTTAAGGAAATTAGGAAGCTAAGAGAACAATTAAAAGCTTTAAATGAAGAATATGATAAGGGAACCAAAGAAGAGGAGAAACTAAAGATTAAATTAGAAAGGTTAGCTATAAGAATAAATAATTCAGAATTTGATTTATCAAAATTATTAAACTCACTTTAAGAGGGATAAGATGAAAGAAGAGATATTTGAGCTAAAGGACTTTAAAAGATTGCTGGGGGAAAGAAAGCTGAACGTGAAAGATGTAAGGCTTGATTTTCGTGACGAACCTTTGAGGGATGATAGGGGGCAGATGAGCACAAAACAGAAAGTAGTCAATAGGTTGCTTGGTGTGTTGCCTTGTAAGGAATGTTATGATGCTTTACAACGACAAGGAAATGAAAATGTTGCAGGAGATAAATTAAGATGGCAGTTAATCATTACAACCAGCTATCGATTGAGGAGAGGCGTAAGTTTAAGGCTGATATGCTGAAGTTGATGAATAACCTATTGAAGCAGAAAGAACATTTGTATAATTTGTTTCTGAAGCCCAATGACGATAAGATAGAGGCTATTGATAAAGTTTTAAAGAATGAGATAACCATAGAGCAGTTTAAGCATACTACTGATAAAATTAAGGAATACAAGAAGAAAGTTTTTGATATGATTAGATTTGAATGAGGTGGTTGATAGTGGAAGACAACGAAGCTACTTGCTTGGAATGTAAGAATAAATTCCTGCAGGAGAGGGATATACAATTATGTGATGTATGTGTGGATAAGTTTGATTTGGATAAATTATGGAAGTTGCACGATAATAATAAGATAGATGCTTTAGACTTTAATGAACAGGCATCTGTAAGGGAGAAGTTTAGGTTATGAGGTGGATAAAATGGCAAACGACATACGCAAGGAATTAGAAGGGTTGAGCAAGGAAGAACTGATAGCATTATTGGATGCCTATGACACTTACATCCAAGAGGCTAATGATGAGGATAGATATAAAACAGGATGGAAGCCTGTATGTGTTATGGAATTTTATGATAATGAATTTCAAGAAGTATATCAAAAGATTTGAGGTGAACTAAGATGATATATGTTGGAGATAATCCAGAAGGAAGTGAAAGGGTTAATAAGTTTATTGCACCATGCGGGGAAGGGCAGAGGGGAGTGGTTATAGCAATGAAGAAAGGCAAGAAAGAGGCTATAATTCTTGCAAAGAACTCAAGCACTACTAGAGATGTATTATGGGGCAGAACTTATCTTGTGAAAGAAGATAACCCAAAGCAATACCCGATAGTAGTAAGTGAAAGTTGTGTACCTAATACTCCAGAATGGAATATATTGATTTGAGGTGAACCGACATGGGAAAGGTAGATTGGGATGAAGTTAAGAATGACTTGTGCAAAGATGAGAAGTTCAAGGAAAGTTTTCTTGCGTTTGCAAGGGACTTGAACACTACGATAGGGCAGATGGATACTGATGATGTATATGACTTCTGCTTGGATAATAGTATTGATATAAGTGGTTATGAGGAGAGTGATTAATAATGAGACGCAACATAGACCAAGAGATTGAGAAATTTATCAGTTCAATAGGCGACCTGTGGAAAGAGGAAGCTCTTGATGGCGACGAGACAGAAGAGATTGCCAGCAAGGTTCTTGCCGAGTTGGATGAAGTGAACGGGAATAAATGAGGTGGAGAAGATGAAATTTAAATGTAAATGTGGAAACAAAAGTAAGAAGTGCGTAACAACTGATTATCTTCCGCATGATAGTGTTTATAGTTCTGTTGATGGGGAGTTTATAGAAGATAAAGGCACACCTACATTTTTTGACATCTTAAATAAGGAATTTGAGAATGTAGTAAGCTGTTATGATTGTGGTAAAGAGATGGAAGAAACGAGGTGATATTTATGCCAATAGAACATCATGGAAACATAGGAGAAAGTGAAACAGAAACATTCAAGCTGGATGTAAGGGATGGTATTATCCATTTGGAATTGTTTATGGGAGAGCCAGAGAAGGATTGGGATTTTGCTGCGTTTTCTGATAAGGTTGGAGAATATGCACAGCAGCTATTGATGGGAAAATTGGAATTAAATCCCAAAGATAAAGTATTGTTGTTTGACCATGTTGATAATATTCTGGAAGATTTAGCGTTAAGCAATGAGGAGATATTGGAATGTTTGCCAACAATTAGAAAGAGATTGTTGGAGTGCCAGAAGATTCTGAATGATGCTGTAACGACAAGAGAGTATGAACAATATGGAGAAGGGTGATACCTATGGAAGTTAAAGTTAATGAAGAGGATATGATTATTACGATTGATAATTTTAAAGATAGAAAAGAATTTGGTAAATATGTAAAAGAGCTGGCAAGAGTAGGAAGGAAATTAAGCGGATTAAATTGGTGAGGTGAGGTAAGATGGAACTTGAAGAATTTGAGCACGCATTAAAGGAAGATGACTTTGCCATAGGAGATAGCTTTTGGCTTAGTGGTATTGAGTTTGAAGTTAAGAATAAGAGGAGGTGAATAAATATGAATTGCAAACACTACAACATAGATAGAGTGGATGATACAAAGAGCTATTGCAAAGATTGTGGTGAGGAGTTTGTTAAGGAGATGACAGAACCAAAGCTAATAAGCAGGAGAGTATCTTATACAGAAACTGCTGAATTGTTTGATATTGAGATAAATAAGAAAGTAGTTAGAGTAGAGAAATATAACAAGCAGGATGCACTATTCAATGATTATGAGTTTGAGATAGATGTAGTGGATAAGGATAAAGTGCTTACTGAAGAGGAGCACGATGAAGTCTATGAATTTGTGGAGGGATTAGGATGAAACCAACATTAGGAGAAACCCAAGAAGAGGAGTTTAACATGGCATTTAAGGAAGGCAGGCAGCCATACTGCATTCATTGCGAGAAGCCTTTGGACAGGATACAAGAGACGCAGGATGTTGATTTGTTTTGGGATTGGGATGCCAAGACGAAGAGCTACATTAAGGGAGAGGGCGATGGCTGCAGCAACAAGCCTTATTGTGTAAATTGTGAAGTTAAAGACTGGGATTTCACTAACAATGAATATGTGGAGTATTGAAGATGGCAGACAAACCATCATCCAAAGAATCTCTCAAGGTATTGACTGAGAGAGAGAAGCATCTGAAAGACAACATATTCAATTTGATTGTTGAGAGCAAGGCAAGCAATACTGAAGTGATTAGGGTAGTTTGTTTTCTACTCAATGCTTTTAAGAAGATTAAGTGAGGTGAATGAAATGGGAACAAGAGAGATGTGCAACGAGTGTGGTGAGTTTTTCATAATAGGGGCAGAGGATGAACAATGCCCTCATGGGAATGTGGAGGATAGTTTTGAGGAAGCTAAAGTTTTGACTGAAGACGAAATCAAAGAAGTGGGGGCTATCTGGAAACAGAAGCATGAAATGGGTGAGATTGATGATAATGAATATGATAGGATTGCAGAAGCGTTTGGTATGCTTTACAAGAAATTCAAGAAATTGAGGTAAATCACTATGAAAGAGTTTGAAGTATATTTTGAAGGGAAGATATTTGTTACTGCAAACGATGAGGATGAAGCTACTAATGATGCTTATAATGCTTTGAAAAGAAGCGGGGCAGAATTTCAAATAACATCAGTGCATGATACAGAAGAATAGAGGTGAATGTTATGCCAACAAATTTAGAGAAGAAGTGGGATTCTAAATTTATTCAAGTAAATTTGGAACACGAGTTGTATCCAGATGATTTGTTTAAAGACAGATTCATAATTTTGACAAAGAGTGAGATTAAGGAATTACAATATAAGACAATAAGAAGAATTAGGTTATATAATAAGAAATATAAACCTAAAGGTCATGCAGGTTATTCTGGTTACGGAACTCAATAATAAATGAATGAGGTGATACCAATGCAAACATTGGAAGAGAAGAAGGAGCTGTACAGGAGGTACGGCACAACCAAGCCAGACGAAGAGTTTGAGATGCATGACGGCAAACTTGTATCTGTCAGGGTTTTGGTTGATGAAAGGGTTAATGAGTTGAAGGCGCAAAGAGCCAGAGATTTGGAGATAGCCAAATGCCGGGAGTACAACTTAAGGAAGAAAGCAGAAGATGAGAGGAAGCTAAAGGAATGCAGAGAATATAACCTTAAGTGGAAAGCCGAGCAGGAAGAGAAGCAGAAGCAGATTGAAGATTGCAGAAAGTACAATCTGATGGTTAGGGATTTGGAGATGAGCGGAATTGAGGTGAAGAGGAGGTAGCACAAAATGTATTCAACAACAATATTATATGCGATAAATGCGGCATTAGCAACAATAGCAGCAATTGGAATATCAATGAAAGAGAAGAGATTTGCTGTCGAAGTCTATGAATGGAGGGATTAGGATGGTTAAGGAATGCCTGTATTATAACGGAGAGTTAGGTTGTTATGATTTATTGGATTTTGACCCAAACGAATTAACCAAAGAACAAGTAGCAGATAAAGCTTGGGATATGTTAAAGGAAGGTTATAATTTTGAAGAAGAAGATAAGGAGAAAGTTATGGAAACTCTTTATCTTCTTGATGTTGAGCATTTGGAACGGGTAATATAAATGGCAACCCTATTTTGTAAAGAGGATACAGAAGTTATGACATTGACTGATGAGGACTCAAGGCAGGAATGGTACGAAGCTACCTATCAATGCCCTGTATGCGGCTCTGTCAAAGTCCATAGGCAAGAGTTTGACCAGAATGGTTTGATTATTTCTGAAACATTGAATGAGAGGTGAACTAAATGGTAGATTGTAATTTGTGCGGAGATTTGTTGGACAAGGATTTGGATGGAGAAATGTCCTGCAGGAGATGTGGGGAGATAAAGGGTTTTGCCTGTAAGGAATGTGGGTTTCCAGAAGGGTTTAATCCTGATTGTAGGGTATGCAAGCAATTTGGAGATATTAAAAGTGTAGGTGAGTGAGAAAGGTGAGTAAGTTAAATCTATGTAGGGTATTGTGTGATGATTGCGGAGATACTGCTTATTTTGGTGAAAGTGTTAAAGGCTTTGTTGGTGGACTGATATATTGCTCAAGTTGTGGGTTTCAACTGATTAAGAATAAGAAGGCAGTAGAGGTTGATTAAAAGATGTCAATCAAGGCAAGGGTTATCTCTCGACTAACCAATAAACCTATGTGTTACTTTTCATCACAAGAGACTGTAGATGGTTATAATAGGCAGATGGGTGGCAAGATGATAAAGAAATGTGATGATATTTCTTTTTGGCACGATACTTATTGCAAGAAGCATCATGAGGAAGGATGGGGTAATTGCACTTGCTGTAATTGGAGGCTAGGATGAAACTTAAAGAGAAGGTGATAAGTCGGTTGTTGGGAACAGATATAAAGATAGTTCAGAAGAAGCTTGGCAAGAATGTTACTGACAGCTTTTTTTATGATGGGATTATTGCTGAAGCTAAATCAGGTAATGGAATGGAGCTGCAACTGATAGCAACCGGTGAGATAAAGATAAGAGGCAAGAGTGGTGTTATATTCCAGAAGGGTGAAGAGTATAATGGTGGCTTTGGGTTTAAGGTAGAGAAAGACAATGACCTTAAGAAAGTCAATGATAAGAATGGCTTTCAATGGGAGATGAATAACTGGTTTGAGGTTATATTTACTGAACATGGAACTAATTATGCTGACTCGGATATGGGTGAAGTTGTTTATGACTATGATTCTGCAATTCAATTATTGGAGGATTACCTGAATGACGAGAGGTTTTGCAAATGATAGGAGGTGAGATAAATGAAAAAGTTTAATGTAACTTTTAAGGATATGCTTGAGGCAGAAAGTGAGGAAGATTGTTATGAACAGTTACTAATATACTTGGAAGATTGTGTCAAGTATGAAGATGTAACTGCTTTTGAGTTTAATGAGGTAGATAATAATGCAACAGTTAAAGCATAGCATAACCAAGATAGCAGATGAGCTAGAATCAGAAGGCTCTTTGGAGATGTATTGGGATTACAATGATAGCTTAAGCGAGGAGCAAGTCCTGAAAGTAATAATAGAGGAAGACGGCCTTAATGAGGTTGAGAACGAGCTGTATGAATCCAACATTGAGTACATCTCAGAGAGGGTTACAGACAGCATAAAGCAATATTGCAAAGAGCATGATATTGAATTGGACGAAGAAGATGCTGATGAGCTAAGGCTGGAATGTGAAGGAAGGTTTGATTCTAACATGAAGGGGCTTCTCAATAACTCGCAGGCGAACATAAGGGTAGCACTTCTCTCAAATGAGGATATGATACCTACTGAAGATACCAAGCATTCCGAGACAGTAGAACACTTCAGGAAGAGGTTCAGGAACAAATTTAAGATGGGTGATTTGAAGAAAGAGGTTTTAAACTGCACATCCAATTACGCCCTGATAACTTTTTATTTCAGGATTTCAGGTGAGGATATTCTGAAGCTGAGGGAAGAAATTTTGAAGGGGTTTATCATATTAAGGAAGGGATTGTTTTTTGGATTGTTCAACAGCTACGAGGGAAGCGGAAGCACTCTTGAGATGGAGCTGCTGCATTCAATTACCCTCAATCTGAAAGACTGGAGAGTGAAGGACGTTAAGGAAGAGGTTATACAAAGGCTGCTGGGCAACAACTCTAAATATTATGGAGTAAGTGTTAAGGGTGACAGCATAAGCAAGTATGGCATTCAGCAAACTTATGGATTGTCAAGATGGCAGGAGTGGTGACATCCTCTCCACATTAAAATGTGGAGCTTCCAAACGATATGGTCGTTCAAACTATATCGTTTATAGTTCCTGCTTCCATGACAGCACTTACAGCCGATTGCTCGGTTGCAGAGATGCTTGTCTCCACAGGCGTTAAGTTCAGGGCAGTCCGCCCTTACTAAAATATTGTAACTCGAATTTAAATCACGATGGCAAGCAAAACCGCAAGAAGCACAGGAAAACTCTCGGATAGCCAAAGGCATATCCTGAATGTTGCCGCACTTACTGCAAGCCATCGAAGTCCCTCTCGGATTTACTTTCACCAGCTTAGAACCGCTTGTTACAGCTTTGTATTCCAAACATTTGATGAAGTTACTCCAGGAAGCGTCAGATATGTGTTTAGCGAGATGGTGATTTCTAACCATATTCTTGATTTGCAAATCCTCAACGGCAATAATACCAAATTTAGCAACAATCTTCCTGCTCAACTTATGCAGGAAGTCACTCCTTTGATTATTAACCCTTTCATAGAGCTTAGCCAATCTAAATCTTGCTTTTCTGCGGTTAGCAGAACCTTTGGCCTTTCTGCTTACCCTCTTGTGCAAGATTTTAAGTCTTGCTTCGGATTTAATCAAATGACGAGGGTTGCTTATAAACTCACCATTGGACATGACAGCAAAATCTTTAAGCCCGACATCGATGCCAACTTTAGATTTAGGGTTGGCATGAACAACTTTAGTTTCAGACATTTCACAACAGAAAGTAGCAAACCATTGCCTTGCTTTATTCTGTTTGATAGTCATGGTTTTAATTTTACCTTTAGGAACTCTGTGCAGGATGATTGGCAGGTTGCCAATCTTGGAAACCTTGATGTGCTTGTTGCTGATGAACTTGAACCCAGACTGAGGATAAGTGATGCTCATAACTCTGGATTTATAACGAGGAAAACCTTTCCTTTTAGCGTTCTGTTTGACTCTGCGAAAGAAATTAGCAAATGCTTTGCTAACCCTGTCAGAAACATTCTGCATCACTTGAGAATGAATATAAGGAGAATAACCTTTAGTTATCGCATCATAGTCAAATTTTGTCAAAGAAACATTACCAAATTTATAAACATCTTTAGAGATAGCAAGAAGATTGTTATAAGCAGATTTACAAATCTTGAAATTGTTAATCAAGCAAATCTTTTGTTTAGAAGAAGGATAAATCCTATATTTGAACATTTGTTGAACGACCATAATGAGAGAGTATACACACTTATATTTAAACATTTCGGAGGATTTGTGCCAATTCATCCCACAGCTAAAGCAGTGGGCTTTCTTGGCACGATTTTGTAATGAATAGAGAAGTGGTAGAAAGGTTTAAATATAAGTTTAGGTATTACAACTATGATGGATGACAAAGAAAGAGTTATTAGAAGATTGCTTGGAGACTGTAACCCAATGCATGGTTGCTTGGAATGTGGCAAGTATCTTGGGTTTAGGGGTTTTTGCAGCCAAAAGTGCCATGATGAATGGTATGATAGCTATGATTTACTGGGGTAAAGATGGAACTTGAATTTGAACTGAAGAATAAGCAGGAAGTCAGAGTGATAGCAACAGATAATGGTATCAGAAAAGAAGTGGGTTATATATTTACTCCTTCAGGTTCCGGCCATGATATTAGGAATGCAATACAAGTTTGCGGTTTTACAGATGCTTTTGATTTGTGGGGATGTGCTATTTTTGCGAAGAATGGCGATAAGGAGAAAGTTGTAGCAAGGCTGAGTAATAGGAATTCATTTATTCAGGTTAAGGACATTCAATTAAAATTTGATTGGGATACCGAGTTGCATCATTCAAAAGTTAAGTTGGGTGATGAGTGTATGGGATGCTACAATAATCCATGCACTTGTGATAACAAGAAATTAGTGTTGAATGCAGACGAGATAATAGAAGGCAAAGGTAGAAACACCAATAATCCCTATAATGTGAAGAGGGCTGAAGATTTGAATTTGGAGAAGGTGAAGAAGGATGAGAAAGATAGTAATTGAGAATGTTGACTTGATGAGTGAAGAGGAAGAGAAACATCTTAAAGAAGTGCTAGATGGGTTAAATATTGAGTTTAAAGACGAGAACGATTACAAACATAAAAGAGAGAGGTAGAACATAATGGATAAGCAACAGTTAATACAGAAGATAGAACAGATTCCAAAATTTGTTTTGAGGGATGCGGCAGTTAGAGAGGATGAAAGAGTTGAGTCAGATGATGGGGTTAAAGAGAACTTGGATTATGGCTGGGCAGAAGCAGAGAACTGGAAAGCAGTAACAGAAGAGGGCAGCACAATTCCTTTGGCTTTTGTGAGCAAGAGTTATTCGCTCGTGCAGTTTGATGAAGTGTTTAAAAAGCTCATTGATGGAATACCTTATTTAGATGGACAATGCATCTACTACAACGGAGTTGGATTGATGGATGTCTTCCCGAATGACGAGAAGCTGAAAGTGAATGGTGGCGACAGGATTGGGATGGTGGCCCTGAACAGCGTGAACAGGACAACATCTGTAATCATAAAGTTTTGTGTCAGCCATGGCGATAAGATAATAACTGTGCCCAAGAAGATAGCGGGGTTCAAGAGAATGCACATGGGGAAGGCAATGCAGATAACCCAGAACTTTCTTGTTGTTGTTGACAAGGTGAGGGAAATCTGGAAGACTATATTAACTGAGTTTGAGAAGATTAAGGCCAATGAGACTTATGTAACAGCGATGATGGACGAGGTTGAAATAAAGGATAATTACTTGAGGAAGAAAGTAATCAAGAAGGTGTTAAGCACATATGACATGAATTTGTGGGATACTTTTCTGTATATGCTGAGTGTTATAGAGGAAAGGTCTTTCAAGTCAGATGTTCACAGAAGGAAGAAGCTAGACTTAATAAGTGAGAAGATGTTTAAATATGCAGTTGTAAGCAGGTTGATAAATGCTTGAAGATGAAACACCTAAAGTTTAAGCCAAAGAGGATAATCAGGATAGGTAGGATGGAAGTGGATGTAACTAAACATAGTTCTACAACATCTGTTGGCAACCAACTTTATATCAAGAAATACAAGAACGGAGTTGCTATCCGGATGAGAGGGCAATCTGAGATTATAATGACTGAGCATTTGGCTGGAGATTTGGCTTTGATATTGAGGGAGTATTCTGCTCCAAAACTTTATACTTCTGTTGAATTGGGTTATATCATGCAGAAGTTTAAGTTCAACAAAGATGTTGTTGAGTTTGTTCAAAGGATATTAGATAACAAAGTGACTCTTGATGAAATGGACGAGACAAGGAAATTAAATAAAGATAAGCAGGATGTCAAGGATAGGCTGATAGGGAGAGGGTGATACAATATGCATATGATAATAAGAGCATGTGTATATGCTAAGAATGAAGAAGACGCTTTAGATAAAGCTAAAGTTATTTTTGAAAGACTATGTGGTGAGGGTGGGCAGCCGTTTGACTACTACAAAACATTTGACGAGGAAGGCTCTCCCGTGAGCGGTAAAGGAAGATGGGGCAATATAACTCCTGTTGCATTAGCCACAAGTCAAGAAGGAAAGAAGTTGATTGATGAAGGAATGAAATACACCAAAGATAATTTTATGGAGTATATCAAGAAGGTTAGGGATAATCTAAAGGTTTATTCTGATGAGGAACTATTTGAAGAGGAAGTTACAAACGACAAGACTAAGGTTATTCAAAGGTTGAATGAAAATAATAATAGTGATTTAAGTATGTTTAAGTATTATTGTAATTGTGTTGGACAGTATAGGGGGAGTAATATTTTTCTGTATGATAATGACGGAGAAGGGATAAATAAGGGTTCACATTTGAGAGATGTTCTTGATAAATGGAAATTCCTTTATGAAAAGAAAGGTGAACCTAATCCATACAAGGATTTAAAATGTTATGTTGTGCCAGCAGATGTGCATTACTGAGGTGATTAACCATGAATTTACAGCCAACAGTCCCGCCTAAAGTTTTAAAGGAAGGGCATAGAAGATGTGAACAGATTAGATGCACCTTTTTCCAGCAGGGATTTTGCCAATCTTGTGAGAAAGGTCACAATTGCAATGCAAGGCCATACGAGATAAATCCTAGTTGCAGTGCTTGTCTTGCTTGCGAGGGAGATGAAGGATTCTTAAGGTTTGGAGATGACAGCCTAATGCAGGATGTTGGAGTCCCGCAGATGGAAGGGGATGTTGTTATCATCATGAACAGCAAGCCCTCTAAAGGGCATTTGGAACAGGAGAAGAGAATGGAAAAGGAGATTGAAAGCATACAATAAGAAGGGAGGTAGGAAATGAAACCAAAGGAAGTCAAAGATTTTTTGAAGAAGAGTTTAGTGAATAACCCACATAGGTCTATATTTATTTATGGAGCTGTGGGCGTTGGGAAGTCAAGTGTTGTAAGACAAGTAGCAGAAGAATTAGGTTGGGAATTCAGGGATGTTAGATTAAGCTTGTTGGATGCTACTGACTTGAGGGGATTGCCAACAATAGACAAGGATAAGAAGGAAACTATATGGACACGGCCGGTCTTCTTGCCGCCGGAAGACTATGACAGGGATATGCTGATGTTTTTGGATGAATTCAATACCTCTTCGAAATCACTTCAGAATTCTGCCTTGCAATTAACTCTGGATAGAACTATAGGTGAATATAAACTTCCAGACAAAGTCAGGATAGTATGCGCAGGGAATAGATTACAGGATGGGGCGTATGTGACAAGACTTTCAAGTGCATTGAATAATAGGTTTATTAACATTAATTTCAATGTTGATTTTGACCAATGGAAAGAATGGAGTTATAACAATAATATTAACCCAATGATAATAGGTTTCCACAATTATCGCAAAGGTGACCTATTATATAATTATAAAGAGGATGTAGAAAATGTTTCATTCGCAACCCCCAGAAGCTGGCAATATGTTTCGGAATTGATGAATTTAGGATTAGAGAACGGAACATTATTTGAGGCGTTGAAAGGAGCAATTGGGGAAGGAGCTGGAATTGAATATTTTGGATGGCTTAAAATATATAGAGACCTTCCAAAGCCCGAAGATATATTATTGAAAGGCAAGGACATTGTGCCTGAAGAATCTAACATAATGTATGCCTTGGTGTCAGCATTGATAAACTGCGTCAGGGAGCACCAGGATAAGATTGACAGATTGATTAAGTATTCCCTCAAGATACAGAAGGAGTTTGCGGTTGTCCTTATCAAGGATTTGCTCAAGACAGATATGCAGGAGAAGGTAATGGCAAGCAAGGCATTGGATATCTGGGTCGCCCAGAATAAGGAGGTTATTTTATAATAAAGAAGTAATCTTTATATATAAGTTCTCATTTATTCTATGTGGTAAAGTTAAATGAATGTAGAAGAAAAACACAAGAGACAAGCAGAAGCATCTAAAAGATATAGGGAAATGCATAAAGATAAAGTTAGTGAGTATAATAAAAAATATAAGGAGAAACATAAAGAACAGGAAAGAGAATATCAAAAGAGATATAGCAAAGAGTATAGGCAACAAAATAAGGATAGACTAAACATATATTATAAGGAATGGTGTGAAGATAACAAAGAACATATTCAAATATATCGTGAAAGATATTATAAAAAGAATGAAGAGGAGATTAAGGAGAATAGTAAGAAATATTTTCAGAAGAATAAGAAAAGGTTAGCACAAAGGAAGAAGGAGTATAGGACAAGAAATCCAGAACAACTTAAAAGGGAGCATGATAGGTATTACATTAAGCATAGAGAGGAGCTAATGGATAAGCAACGGGAATATAGGAATAAGCATCCAGAAATCATGATGGCATATAGAAGAACACAATGCCTGGGGTTAAGGGAAGACAAATGCTCAAAATGTAGCAGTAATAAAGATTTACATTTTCACCACACTAATTACGAGAAAGATGAAGGATTTACTTTATGTGCTAAATGTCATAAGAAAGAACATAACAAAGAGGTAATATTGTAAAGATGGCAAAGTTCAGAAAATTTAAAGGAAAGATTGTAAGGCACAAGTATATTACTAAGCCACGACCAACAAAAGAGCAGCCGGATGCAGTTGAGATATTCTACTTATGCAATCAGGCAGTAGAAGCTAATTGGAAGAAAACAGATATTGCCAAGCGGGTTAACTGCAAGAAATGCAAGAGAATGATGAAGAGGTGATATAAAATGTCAGACAGGATAATGGATATTGAGATGGGTGGGGAAGTTGCCTCATTCATAGAGAAATGGCAAGGCACTTCAATCAGATGTTTTGGCACATGCAGGAAAGACAGGGTTATGAATGAGTTTATGGGCTATGAGCATAACGCTGGATTGAAAGACGCAGCAGGCAAACAATGGTGGGTGTTTTATGAATGCTCTAAATGTAGGTATGGGCATAGCTTTGCAAAGATGAATTTCTTTTTAGAGCATACAGAAATAGAACATAAAGCTCAGGGAAGAGGTTTGATTTAAAGATGCCAAATTATTTTTGGTTAAGCAAGGACAATAAACATTTTCAAACTCAAAGTAAATTTTTAAGTGAAGTATGTATAAAATTTAAGGGATATAAAAGTGAAGGTAGGAACTCTTGGATGTATGGTAAGTTGTTACCATTTAGATTATCCAAAGAAGAAAGAGATAAATATAAGGTTTTGCTGAGGCTGATGAAATGAGGGAGATTAAATTTAGAGGTATTGGTAGAGAAGATAAAAGGATGTTTGATTGGGAATCATTCATCGAAACAATGGATAGTGGGATATCCTGGAAAGAACTTTTTGAGTCTATGGGAGTAGTTATGCAATTCACAGGTATCAAAGACAAGAATGGAAAAGAGATTTATGAAGGGGATATTGTGTTATGCTCAAGGCATGATGGAGAAGATATGCATGAAATTGTTATTGAAGATATTAGACAGCTACCCCAATTTATGTTTGGTTCAAATTTAGATTGGAGAGAGGTTATCGGCAACATTTATGAAAATCCGGAGTTGATGAAATGAAATCATCTAATCAATTAAAACAGGTAGTTTCCTTAAAGGGTAATGAATTAGGGTGGTTAATTAAATTAGCCAATGACAAATGGCTTTCAAAGGAATTTCAGCAGTTTGTATCAGATAAACCAAATCTTCATAGAATTTTTATTAAATTATTTGGAAAATTTCACACAACTAATTTTTATGCTGGAACATCAGAAAGGGAGTGGAGAATAGAAGAGATTAAATGAATTAATAGAAGTGTATGAGGTTAAGATGTGGAAAGAAACGGGAATCAGTTTGGGAAGCGCTATTGCAGTAACAATATCATGGAGTTTAAATAAATCTGTATTGTGGGTTATCATTCATGGGATTTTAGGATGGGTTTATGTTATTTATTATGTTTTAGTTTTGTGAGGGTTTAATACAATGAAATCCAAAGTAGGCAATCTATTGGTTGATAATAGGAAGTTTCCGATTTGGCTGGAGAACTTTGCAGATGACAGGCTGATGTGGGTGATTCAGGTTGTTTGTGAACAAGTTGATTTTTATATGGTTAACAATGAGTTTTGGAATAGAGGGTACGCTTCAAGGTGGGTTGGTGAAGGAAACAATCTTGGAGTGTATAGTTTGAGGGAAAGGGAGAGAGCTATGTCAGAGTTAAAATTGTTAGTCAAGGACGGGTTGGCGGATATTGACTTTAAAAAGGTAGATAACTTATTTTTACAGGTAGATAAATCATTTGTATTAAGGAGGCTGAAAGGATGAAAGCAGATGTAACTTATTGTGTGCATAAGGAGTATGGTAATATTATGAGGTTAACTTATGAAGATGACTCAAAGATTTATTTGAACAAGAAAGGAATAACCATAACATTGCCAAAATCTAAGTTTATGAAAGAGTGGAACAAGAAGCAGAAATATTTTGGATTTACATTTAATAATGATGAATTAGATTTGCTGATGAAAGCATTGAGTAAATGTGATAGTCAATGGAATAAACTTAAGGAGAGGGAGAGAAAATGAACAAGGATTGGAGGCATGGAATTTTTATTGTCAGTGGGTTTGTGGTAATGCTTGTGGGTCCGCAGTTTTTCGGATGGACAATTTTGCAGTCCATACAAGTGCTGGCATTGTTCGGGATTGTCATGAAGATGACTGACATCGAGCAGGCTATAGAAGGGATTAAAGAGGTAAGAGAAGATGAAGAAAGATGAATTAAATATATTAGGGGATAGGAAGATAAGTGAAAGAGAACTGAAAGATAGGTTAAAGAGAACATTAGAAGTATGCGCAAATGTGAATAACAAGAATAGTGCAATAAAGATGATACACAGAATAAGGAGGTTGAGGGACGAGGTGTTTGTTGTATTTATTGAAAAGAATGATTTTGATAAATTATTTACAAAGGCAAGTGCTAATAAATTTATGAGAGAGGTTACATTAAGGTGAACAATAATGAAAGATAAAGAGTTGTATCAGTGCCATAACCGAAACCAGGATGGCAAGTTTTGTGGGTATACTGGGAGCAACATAGATGCAATAGTATGCCCTATGTGCGGCGGGAAGTTAAGGAATACTGACTGGTTTGTGAAGAGAGAGGAGGTGGATGGAGGTGGTTAAGGTAAAATTTTATAAGAAGTGGAATGAGTTAAAACAAGAAGAACAGATAAGAGTAGAAGATGATTTTAGGAGATACATGAAGAAACCTGTTGAAGATGACACAGAACTAAAGGATTATTACTACGTTAATGAGAGTAAATATAATTTTACCAAAATTGTTGATTATCCGGAAGATGTTATTAATGTTTCTAAATTATTAAGCAAATTTGTAAAGGATAAGGAGAAACTTGATAGATTTTGGTCTGAAGATTTTAATGATGAGCAGATTGAAGAACTAAGATTAGCCATACTTAAAGTTTACAAAATGTCGGGTAGTAATGATTATATTGCAAGTATTATCGCAGAAGGAGATTTAGTATAAGAATGAGGTGAAAGAAGGATGATAGTAACAAAAGATATGGTAGGTAAGGATTTGGTTTTGTTGGAGTGGGATAGAGTAAGAGGGAAACACCATAAGATAATACTTAATCCGGCACTAAATCAGAAAATGAATTCAGATGAGTTTTGGTTGTTTGCAACTCAGAGGTTTGGCGAGGTGTGAGATGAATCTTAAAGATTCTTTGATTAAAGCAAGAATAGCTCTTCTCTTAGATTTTCCGTTTTATGGAAATTTGGCGTTACATTTGCCGATGGTTGAAGATAATAGTATACCCACATTTGCTACAGATTACAAAAGGGTATATTATAATAAAGAATTTGCGGAGAGCTTGAGTGACAAAGATAAAATATTTGTTTTGGGGCATGAAGTACTCCATAATGTGTTTTTACATGGGATAAGGATGGGGGAGCGAGAGCCTGAACGCTGGAATTTTGCATGCTTTACATCAGAGACTGTAGTATCTGGCGATTATGAAGAAATCAAGAATGTTAAGGTAGACCAAGACATATTATGTTTTGAAGGAAACAATAAAGTTAATGATGTTATGAAACGGGAATATTCTGGTGATTTATATAAAATTAAAGCGAATGGAATAGGGGAGATTAAAGTTACCCCTGAACATCCCTTTTTGATTTTGAGAAGAGGAAGGAAAATAGGGAATCCAATAACATTTAAGAAGAGATTTGAATGGGTTGGGGCTAAAGACCTTGATAAGAATTGTTATTTAGTGATGCCTAAACTTAAACCAAGAGAAACACCTAATGAATTTGATTTAATTAAATATGCTAAAGAGACTCATAGATATGGACATAATATTAAGAACAAGAAGATTATACTTAATAAAGATGTTGCTTGGTTGATGGGATTATATCTTGCTGAAGGCAGTTCAAGTGGCAATCAAGGGTTTAATTTAGGATTAGGGAAAACAGATGAGAAATATTTAGATAAAATTTATAAGATTGTTAATAATAATTTTAACACACATATTCAAAGAGAGGATAGGGGGAATGTTATAAAATTAAATATATCCAGTGTACTGCTAGAGAGGGCGTTTACTGATTGGTTTGGTAGGGGTGCTAAAAACAAGAAGATTCCAGATTTTATATTGTATAATAAAGATGAGGAAATAATTAAAGAGTTTATTGATGGATATGTTTGTGGAGATGGACATATATACAGAGATGGGACTACTACCTTTGTAGGTTCAGCAAGCAAGAAGTTGATTCTACAACTACAAATGTTGCTTACTCGTTTAGATATTTTTAGCAATTTTAGTGTGAGGAAGAAAGATGAGAGAATGATTCTAAAACATATACTTCCCAAACAAATTCTATATTGTTTAGAATGGAGGAAATTTAAGACTACCACTCGAATACTAAATGGTAAAACTATTGATAGTAACAATTATAGGTGGAAAGATTTAGGAAATTATTTTGTAACCCCTATTGTCAAAATAGAAAAAGAGACGTATAGTGGAATAGTTTATAATTTATCTACAGAAAATCATAATTATATGGTAAATAATGTTGTGGTTCATAATTGTGACTTTGTCATCAACGCTATCCTCAAGAAAGAGTTTAATTTTGTTCCTGAAGGCGGACTATACAACGAGAAGTTTGAGAATATGACCGCAGAGGAAATCTACAACAAGCTGCCTGAGATGAACGGCAAAGGCAAGAACGGCTACAGAAGATACGAGAAGGGAGACATAAAGATTGAGATAGACGCCAAAGGCAACATTAAGGTAAACGGACAGGAAGTCAAGCCTTTTGATGTTCATAAGGATATTCAAGGCTCAAAGCAGGAGTTGGATGAGCTTGAGAAGGAATGGGCAATACAGTTGTCAAAGGCATGGCAACAGGCAAAGATGGCAGGGAAACTGCCTGCTGGGATGGATGTGTTCATTGAGCAATTATTGGCTCCAAAGCTGGATTGGAGGAATATGCTGAGGCAGTTTGTGATTACTTCAGCAAAGTCTGATTTCAGTTGGCTCCCATCTAATCGCAGGTTTATACACCAGGATATGTATATGCCTTCTATTACTGGTGAGAGCCTGGGGGATGTTACTGTCATCGTGGATGTTTCAGGCTCTACCGGCGGCAAAGCGCAACAGCAGTTCCTGTCAGAGTGCAATGGGCTGCTGCAGCAGTTTGAGATGAATTTACACTTATTAACGACAGACGTTCAAGTGACTTCCCATCACCAGTATAATCAAGGGGATGAAATAAGGAGAGAGTATAAGGGAATGGGCGGAACTGATTTACGAGTTGCTATAGATGAGATTGCTAAAAGACGAATTAATCCCTCAGTAGTTATTATTTTTACTGATGGGTACACCCCATGGCCAGATAAGATGAAGTATCCCACATTATGGGTAATAACAAAAGATGGTGTAGATTTAGACAAAGTTCCTTTCGGAATGAAAGTTAAAATGAATGATTAATTTAATTGACATCTTAACCACAAAGTA
Source organism: uncultured Gammaproteobacteria bacterium (assembly GCA_964459095.1). Taxonomy (GTDB): domain Bacteria; phylum Patescibacteriota; class Microgenomatia; order Daviesbacterales; family UBA10151; genus CAYWKL01. Next base: position 61,723 of record CAYWKL010000002.1, on the reverse strand, counting down.
TAAATATAAGTTATGTATTTCTTATGTGGAGGTTATGTATGAAACAAAGGACGACAATCCAGATTGAGCATAAGACTCTTGAAAGATTAAAGAAGATGAGAATTACATCAAGAGAAACTTATGATGAAATTATCAATAGGTTACTACAATTGGAAGAATGATTAAAGAATGCAGGCGATGTGGTCAGCAGTTTATTCAACAACATCCTTTTGAGATGTTTGGAAGTAAATTATGTAGGGAGTTATCTATTTTGGATAGAAGGAAGCAATTATATTATTTAAATATAGATGAGTATAAGCAGTATTATAGGGAACATAAATTATCAACAATAAAATTGTGTCAAGAGTGCGGATATCCATTTAAAGTAAGATATAGCAACGACAAATGTGGAAGTTTGTTATGTAAGGAGATTAATAAGAGAAAACATTTTAGGACGAGTGCTATGAATTATATTAGGAAATATAAATTTAGTATATTACACAAAAATTATTATCTTAAGAATAGGGATGTGATGTATCAAAAATCAAGAGAATATCTTAAGAATAATCCAATAAGGAGAAAAATTGGATACATTAATTGGATAAATAAGCATAGAGATAAGGAACTTAAACGATTGAGAGAGTGGAAGAGAAATAATAAAGATAAACACTCGGAGATAAATAGAAGGTGGAAACAAAAAAATAAATTTAAATTAGTGTTATATGAGGCTAAACGAAGGGCTAAAGAGGTTAAGCTTAACTTTGATGAAGAGGAATGGAAAACTATTTTGAATAAGTATGAGGGTAGATGTTATTATTGTGGATGTAAGTTATATAAACGACATGAAGAAGGATTTATAAAAACTCAAGAGTTAACTATGGACCACTTGATATCTGTTAATAAGAATGGAAAGACTGTCGTTAAGAATATAGTCCCTGCTTGTTTATCTCATAATTCTAGCAAACAAGATTTATCAGAAGATGAATTTATTGAATATATCAGAAAGGATATTGGAAACCCTAATTGGGTGCCGTTTGGAATGAAAGTGAAGATGAATGAGTAAGAAGATGGAAGAAAGAAGATGTTATGTATGCAGAAGAAATAAAAAAGAGATTATGGAGTTTCATAACTTTGAGGAATACCCTGGATATTTGTGGGCAAAAGAGACAGATGATTTATTTAATAATGGTGGGTTTAACAAACAGCCAGATTTATGCCAAGTTTGTGTAAGGTTGATAAATCATATTGTTTTTGAACATATTGAACAATTAGAAGAACTAGGAAATTTTAAATATGATTGAATCAGACAAAGCAAAGGTTATAAGACGGTTGAAAGGTCAGGAGTATGGAAGGTACATATTCAAGCTGGAGCTTAGCGGATATGGTCATAATCCAGACGAAGCATGGGAGAATGCAGTAGAAGGATTTACTATGGAACCTGGAGAGTTTCCTGAAGATTATGACTGGGAGGAAGAAGAGGAATAAGGATGCGACAGGATTGGGATTCTGATTTTTCATAACCGTTCCCCAACGTTTTATATGAGAATTCTGCCCAGCCTCGCAAGTTCCTTATTAACAAAGTATTTATACAAGTTTAGGTATTACTGTTTATTGTGGAAGACAATGCAAAAGGTTGAAGCGAGATAATGGGCCAATCATTAAACAAACCCACCTAATTATCTTTGGATGTGCCTTGCAAGATTGCCTTTCACTTTAATTTGAGGTGGTGATATGATGAGAACAAGTGAGGAAATTAGTGATGAACTAATTAGGTTATTTGATAATTGCCAAACTTATGATGATGATAGGCAAACTTGGTTGTCAGAAGATTATACTGAATTCAAGGGGAAGAAATGGATTCCTTCGGATAGTGTTATTGACGAGATTAATATTTTGCAGGATGCACTAAGGCAAAAGGTTAACAAATTAGAGACAACAGAACCTGTAAATCAGGAATATGCTGATAAGTTTGAAGGAATGATTGCTGTTGCAGAAGATGTTATTAATAATCTTGACAAGATGAAAGATGTAATTTTAAAGAAAGGTTCATAATGGAAGAAGTAACCGAATTGCTGAAGAAGAAGATGTCTTATGACGACATCAAGAGGCAGCTGGCAAAATCCGGTGAGCTGGTTAACCGGGAGAATACTGTTACTCCCTCTGAGAATGCTTTTGGAAATAACTTGATTAAAGCAGGCATAGCAGTGATTCCGCAGTTCAGGGTTGGAGACTACGAATTTGATATTAAAATTTTAGCTTATCCGATACTTATAGAGGTTGATGGAGAAATTCATAAATTAGAAGAGAGGGCAGCTAAGGGTTATATCAAGTGGAGGTATGCTGTCAAGAAAGGGTTTATCGTCGCAAGGTTTACCAACAAGGAATCCTACAGCAAGTATGCAGTTGAGGAAGTCCAGAAGATAATTGCTAACTGCACTAAAGTTCCGAGAGAAATCTGGTTGTATAAATATTCTATATTTGATTGGCTGAAAGATAAGATTAAGGGAATGAAGAGGAAGAATGGCTAATCTTGAGAAAGTGAAGCGCACACACAATTGCCATGAATGCAAGCAATTGCTTTTTAGTGAAGGTTCTTTGAGAGTTAATTTTGGTGGCAGTAATTACTGCATCCCCTGCGGATATTTCAGGATAAAGGAAGAGATAGATGAATTGGAGGTATTCCTAAGTATGTTAAAGAGCAAGTTTCCTAAGAAGTTGGTATTGGAAAGGCTGAAGAGGTGATTAAGAATATGGAATTTGATAGAACCTGCGCAAAGTGCAGGAAGCATATGGAGCCGACAAGCATAGCTGGAACCATTCCTGATTTAGGAAGTGTGTGTGATAATTGCTGGAAAGTATACCAGGAGATTATTAGTGGAGGATTGTAATGACAGATATGTATAGATGTGTGAAGAGTCCTAAGGGTTTTAAGTGCAAATGCGGCAAAGAAGTGCCTGCCAAAACATACAAGATAGAGGAGCAGAGGGGAGGTTCAAGTTTCTTAACCTATTGTCTAAGATGTGGAGAGGGCTTATTGGTAGGCAGAAGAAGTATGCATAAGTTAAGGCTTTCATTGATTAACAAGGTGTTGAACAGGTTGAGAAGCAAGACTAAAGACAGGGTGATACAGAGGCTGAGCTGATGGCTAAGTCAACATTAGGATATTTTTATGATAACAACAAGAAATACAAATTATTTTATAGATTAGGGTATGGGAAGTATAAAAATTTTATATATATAGGAAACTCTACAAAAGGAAATATGTTTAGGTTTCACAAGGATGAGGATAATATTATTTTATTTATGATGAAGAAAGAGACTAAGGATGGATGGGGCAACCTAAGTTTTAACAGGAAGAGTATTCCTTTGTACATCCCGAAATCAGAAGATGATTTAAGGTTTATACTGGAGATGATTTTAAACCCGCAGAAATGCGAACTGGTTGAGTTGAACATTACATCAAGGGAAAAGTTAAAGCACGAGATATTTAAGCAGCTTGTTATAACGAGGCTGAAAGGATGACAACAAAGAAAGACAGGTTTGAGTTGATAAGGGATTTTCAGAATATATTTATGCCTAAGATAATTAACGAGGAGGTTATTCCGAAAGAAGAATATGTTGGTTATAATGACCCTGCTAATGTTATGATGGTTATCCCTAAACTTAGGGGGATTAGGGATATGATAGAGCAGAACTTTAATTTTAACCCAGTTAATAAAATTCCAAATTTAAGTTATGGTATACATTTTATAGAAGGTAACCAAGATAAGATTAAAGTATTTGCAAGGTTGGAAGGCACAACAAGCAAGTTTGATGAGAATTCTGTTAGGTTATCTAAGGAATATATAAAATTAATTTTGAAGTTGTGCACCAACACAAAATCAGATGAGGTAATATTTAAGTTCAGAAAGGATTATCCTTTGTATGTAGAAACAGCCGAGATGATAATAATATTAGCGCCGAGGATTAGCAACTAAAAGAAGGAGGTGATGTAATATGTTAAAGTTGGATGATGAAGAATTTGATGACAGCAAGACAGATGATGAGGATGAAGATTTGGAAAAGTATGACGAGGATGATTAGCCATGACGCAAGAAAAAGAGATTATGCTGGATGAGAGAGCCTGTGATTATCTCGCAGACTTTTTTAAAATGCAGAACAGCTGGGGTGTGGGTGTTGTAGTCATAAACAAGATAACAATAAAAGAGGGTAAGGGGGTTGTTAATATAGTTTTTGATGTTGAGGTTAAGAAAGAGGGTAAGAGTTTATGAATAGAGGAGGTTGAACAAAATGGGAGTAGGGTATGGGCTTGCAATATCTATTTTAGGTGGATTTGTTTATTTGATAATTTCGTTTTTATTGCTGGAATGGTGGAACCCTATGTTAACAATTTGGGGTAGGATGTTCATAGTAATATATTTTATATCTATAGTGATAGTAATGTTTATGGAGGAATGATGACCAACGGAAGGATAGATACCTTAAACCACCAGCTGAAGGCGATTAAGGATGCCTTTGATTTATAGAAGGGTAGTGGATTGAATAAGGAGGTATTGGAGATTTATATTATACACAAGACCCATCTGCCAAAGAAGAAAGTCAAGGATGTGCTGATGGCGCAGGAGAAGTTTTTCAATGAGCTGATTAAGGAGGAGACTTTAAAGAGGCTGACTAAGTAATGGAAGAGATTGGTCATTACCGGATTCGTGGAAAGGCAAAATCCCAGAAGAACTGGAAGATATATGCAGATGTTGAGAACAGCAGAGGAGTCTTACATATAGAGGACTACAAGTATAATGGACAACTATTCTTTGATATGGATAGTATACTTCCAGTACATAATATGCATGGATTTACAACATTTAAAGATTTAAGTTTAGTTGAGTTTGGCAAGGTGTTGAAAGATGTGGAAGATTTTTACAGAGGGAGGTATAGGTCATTGAAATGGTTTTTGGATTTAAACAAAGTAAACAAGATATTAGTTGTATTGAGGCTGAAACAATGAACATAGAAACTGATAACTTAACTTTGGTTTATTTGTTGGGTTATCTAACAACTGAACAATGGGTGGATGCCCTGCATGATGCGGATTTAGGTAAAGATGTTATAGAAGAATTACTAAATCAAGTTGACAATTTATATCCCGGTGTTAAAAGGAATGTTGATGAATATATAAAGGAGAAAGTGATTGAGAGGTTAAGAGGATGAGAGAAATTAAGTTCAGGGCTTGGGATAAACGAAACAATAGAATAGAATATAGTTGTAATAGATATATTATATGGGATGGTAAAGTTGGGATATATGATGACAACGGAGATTTTGAAGAAGACAAAGATTTAATTCTTATACAATTTACTGGATTAAAGGACAGGAATGAAAAAGAAGTTTATGATGGTGATATTTTTAAAAGCCCATCAGGGATTTTATTTTATGTTTTGTGGTATAGAGATGGATGGTGCTATAATAATGTAAACGATGACCCAGAACATATATCTGGTAGGTTATCAGAAATTGCAAACTATTGGAAAGTAATTGGCAACATTTACGAGAATCCGGAGTTGGTCAAGGAATGAACATTCTTACAAAAGAGCAGTATGATTTTGTTAAGAGATGCCTGAGTGATTTAAATTTTGTTTATTGGGACAGGTTTGTTGATACTGTTTACAACAAACAAAGAAGGCTAAGATTTTATGGGTGGATTGAAAGAGATAAGGACAGCTACAAGGATTTTGTTGTCCTTGATGTATTCCCAGAAGATTTAACTGTAGATTATCTGACTTCAAGCGACAATCTTACTGAAGAGATAAGTAATATCCTTTATGGTGATGTGAAAGACCATACCACTTGCCAAAGGGTGGAATATATTTTTAATATTTCAAATTCAATAAAATTAAAGAGGTGAGGAAATAATGACACACCTGTACATTAAAATTTGTGATTTGTGCGGGAAGGTATGTGAAAGTGGAAGCCAGATGCACGCAGGGCACATAAATACGGATATTATAATAAGGACAGGGAAGAAAGTATCCACAACCATCTTTAGGGAAGAGTTTGATATCTGTGTTGATTGCCTTAATACTACTGGGCTGTATAATATTTTGAAGAAGATGAAGGAGCAGAAACACAGGAATAACAACACAGAGAAGAATGTGAATAAAGTTGTAGAAGTTGCTCAGAAGAAATTAGAAATGAAATGAATGCAGCTGAAAGACTGAAGAGGAAAGTTGTAAGCAGATTAATAGGAGAAGTTGATGTTTATTATTTTGAGGGGGAGCAACTTGATGGCAAGGTTGCCAAGCTTACTTATGGCAAGAGGAGCATTCTTATACAGATGGAAGGTGGCGGTTATGTTGCCTTTTTAAATAAGGGTGATTTGTATGAATGGGTGAGGTATGGAAAGATAGATGTAGATTTAACCAACACAATTGATGAGGCTAAAATAATCATAAAGAATGATGTGATGTGGGAAGAAGTAAAGGGAAGGAGGTTGTTATGGAACAAGAAGATATGATTGAAGCATTAAAAGAAACTGCTGATGAGATTGGCGGCGATGTTAGAGAGGGATATAGTGGAAGAGGGATGGATGATAAAGAGTGCTGGGGTATTGTTTGTGAAGACGCAACTGAATGTATTGAGGTTGCGGCTGCAAAAGGGCTGAAAGGCGCAAGAACGGATAATATGGGAAGGAGAGTAATTGTTTATTATCCTAAGTTGGAATATAAAGAGGTGGATTAAATATGAACATAAAAGAAGCAAGACAAATATTAAGGGATTTTTGGAATGAGAGTTATCATGAATCTGAAGGTGAAGAGTTTGTTCCTCATGTTGGAAATGACCCTAATTGTAAATTGTGTCAAATTGAAAAAGAAGCAATACAAAAGATAGAAAATCTCACTAAACATAATAGCCGAAAAAATCAATCGGCTATTAAGCAATAGGACAATTAGAGGAGTGAGGTACCAACAATGGAAATTAAGATAATAGGAGATGTAGTAGCTGCATGCAGGATTAATATGAAGCAGTTTAGGGTGGACTACGGCAAAACGCTGGATTTGAAGAACAGCATCAGGAATAACTTTAAGGTTCTGAAGAGCGGAAATCTGGAAGAGGAGAAACTATTTAAGTCCGTGCACCTTGGATTGGACTGGGGCAGAATACTTGATTTGATTAATGTTATAGATAAAGACGAGATGGAAATAAGATTCTTTAAGTGCGAGTTCAGGGATAAGGTGGAGTTCTATCCGGATTTGGTTTCCGAGGATGGCAGGCTGTTTGTGTTCAGGCAGGAAATCAAGGAAGGCCAAGATATCATGATGGTTAACTCGTTTATCGGAAACCCTGACTTTGATATCAGAAGCTACTTGAACAGCACGACATTCAATTACGGTTTAATAAAATGGAAGCCATTGGTGGAGTGGAGGTGAAGGATGATATATGAACAAACTTGCAGTTGTGGAACAGTGATAAGGGCGAATGGGGAATATAAGTTTAAGGATAGTGCTAAAGCGCATTTCAGGAGAGCGCATGCTGAAGAGTGGAACCATTTACAAATAGTAGAGGACGATGCACAAGCAGAATTCAGAATGTTGAGGGAAAAATATCCAGAATTATTTTTCAGTTATTCGGCATTTGAGATAGACATAAAGAAGTTGCTATCCAAAAACCGAACTTAGATTACAGATATATGAGGAGGAAAAATGAACAAATTATTGATTAAAGAGTTGAAGCAGGAGAATAAAATGTTAAGGAGAATTATTGTCAATCTTAAGAGGGAGTTGAAAGAGAGTAGGAAAACCCATAAACATCATACAAAGTGGAGCCAAGAATTGAAGAACACAATCATCCAATTAAGAGATATCGAGAAGAAGGATTTTGCAGAGATTACATCAATATTGAATTTGAACCAAAAGGAAGCAAGAATTTTGTATAAATGCGCGTTGCATGGTCGTGCAAAAAAATAATTTTGGTTTATTACACAAGTATTTCAGGAGGAGAAGCAATATTTCTTTCAAAGTTCTTCCCGCGCTCTATCACGTGCTTCTCGGCCTTGCTGGAGCCAAGCTCTCTCATAATCCTTTGGGACATGCCTTTGGCGTCAAAATGGTTGCACGAGAAGATATCCACGAAAGCGTATCGCTGGTCAGGAAAGGTGTGTATGCTTATGTGCGACTCTGCAATCATCACAAATCCCGATATCCCCGGAGTGTCTGCAAACTTGTCCTTCCATTCCACAACGTAGGGAAGAGTCATCTTATTCATAGAAAACTGCGCTGGAAGATTATTAAGCAAGGCGTAAATGAGTTTGTTGTCTACAAGTTTTTTGGCGTCACAGTTTTCAATATCAAGTGTCAGGTGAATGCCAAAATTATGGTTCATCGTTTTATCGTGTATAATATTATTTTTATTTATAAGCATAACTAGTATAAATACTTTTTGTTTTTGAAAATGGAAAGATTTAAATATAAGTTTAGGTATTACAAATCAAAGGTAGATTATGGGAGAAGATAACGACTGCAGCCATATAATAAGGGAGAGGGTACTCCCTCAAAGAGTTAGGGTGTACAGCCTCTCGCATTTTGACTGGAAATGCCTGCAATGCGGGAAGATTATTGAATTTAGCGAAAGCGGATGAGGTGAAAAAGAAAATGGTGGTTAAAATTACTTGCAAAGACCCAGACATATTATGGGAAAGAATAAGTGAGTTGAATGGTAACATAAAGATTATAGGGGTTAGATACAAAGGAGAGAAATTGGTTGGTGTTGAATTTGAGGCTGAAAGATGAAAGAATGTGCGTTATGTCAAAGTGAAAATATTAGATTAACTGATGTTGACCGCAGAAGAGATAAACAAACAAGCATCCGATTATTTTGTGAGGGATGCAGAAAGGGCATGACAATAACAGGCATACTAGTGTATACTATCAAAGATGTAGACGGATAGATTATTTTGAGGTGAATAAAAGATGGTAATAAATAAGAATTTAGATTGGAAGGGAACGCTTTTTAGAAGTTTTATATATATAATTGGGATTCCATTAAGTGCTTTGGTATTATTTTTATGTGGGTTTATCGTTGTGGGGGTTGTATGGATTATTCCGAATATTTTATTTGGAACCTTAGATTGGATAGTAACAGGGGTATACAATTTAATATTTGAATGGACTATAATCTGGACAAGGGTATCAATGGTTATAGGAACAATTATAGTATTTTTAACATTAGGGCATATGTTAGACCGATGTTGAAGAGAAGAGGTGAAAGAAGATGAAATGTATAGAAGTAGTTAGAGAAGAAGATTGTGAAGCTGTAGGATTGTTAAGGAAGAAAGGATTTGATATTTTGAATTTGGATGTGGATAGTTTTAAGCCAGGTTTTATTAATATTTTAAAGAAGTCAAATTCTAAAACATGTTATGTTAAGAAACCACATAAATATATTGTTGGTTCAATGCTTTCTGATGTGGAAATTTTAAGATTTGAAAAGGTGGATGAAAGATGAAATGTCCACATTGTAGTAAGGAGATATTTGAACCTAAAGAATGGTTTTTGCCTAATCTAATTTTTTCAATTTTTATGATTGGGATGATTAGTAATTGGATTTTGCCATTTGATATAGAAAATGGTTACAATCTAAATTATGATATGGTGATTGCCTTATTTTTCATATGTGTTTATGTAGGCTACCTAATTTTATATAATTATGGTAAAGTAAAGGGAACATTTGTTTTTATTAAGAAAGAGGTGAACTGAAATGTTTGAGAACAATTTTGACAAGGTGCTGGAAGACGCTGATAACCTGTGGATGGTGCACAAGAAGAGGAAAGGGGACAGCTGGAAGAGCATGAGCTTTGATGTCATTGCAAATCTTGTAAAGGAGGAGTATCATGAATGGAGAGGGAGGTATAGGGATACATTAAAAGCAGTATCTGACGGCAGGCTTAAGGAAGAGGAAGAGTTTGAGGAGATGCAGTACCAGGAGTTATTGGATTTGATTAATGTATGTTTGATTGCCGCAGAGAAGCTGAGGAGGAAAGATGAAAACTAAAAAGTTGGATTATGATAGCTATTTAACCTATTTGGACAACCCCCTTGAGATGGTTAAACATCCTTTGCTTTGGTTGAAATCTATGGTTATACTGACTATTGTTTTGGTTATATTTGTTTACTTAATTCATTTTGTGGTGTACTCAAGGGGGGTGAGATGATAAATAAACCATTGTGGGAAATTTGGAAAGGTGTGCCTGAAAACCTGAAGGAGTTCAAAGAAGTTTTTATTTTATGGATATGCTCTGCTTTCCTTTTAGGCATACTGATTGCAATGATTATTATAAACATTTTGCTTTTGTTTGGGTTGTTGAAGTGATGAAGGATGAAAATTAAGGAGGAAAGATGAAAAAAATAATAATATTAGTTTTGCTGATGTTAGTATTGTTAAATGCATGTGGGGTGGGTGATAATTATAAATTAACCTGCCAGGAGATATGTAAAAGTAATGAACTATCATATTATGGAAATTTTGATAGTGGGTATGTTGGAACAGTGCATACTTGTTATTGTAAGAATAATGAAGGGGGGATATCCACCTATGTTATGTGATGGGAAAGGAAAGGGGATGGGAAGATGATTAACTACCAGATGTTTGTGAATGTTTACAATGACATAAAGAAGACTTTTGAGGAAACGGGATTGAATTCCTTGGACATCCACGTGATGAATAAGATAAGGCTAAAGCATTACAAGATGATTGGCCTTGACACGGAGGATAAGATTAAACAATACGAGCACAAGAAATCAAAAGAGATGTTTGGCAATATTGATATGGCGCTGGAGATGGCGCACGTGTTTGAAATTGACACAATCATAAAGAGGTATTTGATATTAAACAAGCCGCCGCAGACGAAGGAGTTTTACAGGAATGTCACGCTGCCATTCAAGGCAATTTTCCTGGACACTGAGATAAACGGTGAGGATTGCGAGATTGGGGTTGACAAGATAATAGGGATAATGATTACAGAAACCCCGGTGATAGTAAACAAGGAGGATTCAAAAGGGATAAGATTTGAGAAGATAGGTATGGGCTACAGGGTGCATTATCTCTGCCAGGATGGAGACAAATTATTTATAGATGAGTTCAAGATAATAATTGACAGGACAAATGTTCCTATTTTTTATGATGATAAGGTTACATTAAGATTTCTGAAAGAGTTTATAATGAATTTGCTGGTGTTTATCAACGATAGGGAAATTCAGATAGTGGAAAGGAAGAGGGAGGAGAAGAACATCCAACGAAGAATCAAGGAAGGCAAGATGGCACTGCCGGATTCAAATGTCATAAAACTGACAGGAACTTTGAAAAGGTATATTGATAGTTTAGGCGGAGGGTTAAGCGGAAGGCATTATAATTACTCATTTTATGTGAGGGGTCATATGAGGTATCTGGCAAGTGACAGGTACAAGAGCAAGAAGGGGCAATGGATAAAGATTGAACCTTTCATCAAGGGTGAAGGCATTTTGGTTAAGAGGGTATACAGAGTGACTGATGATAAGGAGGATGAGAGGATAGTTCAGCTTAAGAAAGAAAATATATTTTATGACGACATTGAGCCTTTGAAGAAGCCGTTGCATCAGATAATGGATAAGAAGCGCGAGAAAGACGCAGTGAGGTATAGGGAAAATGTTTGAAGTAAATTGCACGGGAAATAATTTGAATTATGGGAAGAAAGGTGAGAAAAGATTATTGAGTGACGACCATACATTAGCCGCTCTAAAGAATGGATGGATAACTGATAAGTTTAGGTGGGTTGGGAGCGAGAAGACTGCTAAAGAGGTTGGGTATCAGGAAGTTGCAATCCCTTATAAGAGGATAAATGTTGAGAAGACTCTTGAATCAATAGTAGGGAGGGTGAATATGCTTATCAAAGAAATTGAGAAAACTAGAAGGATAGTTATAGGTTTAAAGGAATTGGTTGAGAAAGATGAAACCAATAGTCGAAGATAAAGGAATCATTGCAAAGTTGGGAGACCGGATATTGACAACACAAGAACTGAGAAGGCTGCCTAAAGGGGTAAAGGATAGGGTAATTTTTTATCCTGAAGGCGCAACACCTGATGATGAGGTTGATGAAAATATAAAAGCATCTTTACATTGGGGGTTTATCACTCCTAATCTGAATGGTGATAATCTGACTGCACAAGAATATGATTCTTTGCCTGCATCCTCTAAGAATAAAGTCAGGTTTAATATTACTGACAAGGGCAGGAGAGTATTGGGCATGGATGACAACAAAAGAAATATATTTCTGCACTTTGACAGGTGGGTAACAAAGAAAGAAGTGGCTGAGATGATGAAGATGCCCTTAAAGAAGATTGATGAGCATGTTTCTGAGCTTGTAAATGATGGGCTGATGGAAGAGGACAATGGAAAGTTCAAGTCAAAGGAGTCAATGAGATTCCTAAGAGTTGAGGATTACTTAAAACATTTTGATAATAATAATAAACCCAGCATGGATTTGATTAAAGGAATGACTGAATGGACCACAAGGGAAGAGCTGGCTGAGCAGCTTGGCATCTCGCTGAAAGAGATAAATAAAAGTTTGGATAAGCAGATAGCCAAGGGGTTTATAGAGGAGAAAGACGGAAAGTTCAGGGTTAATGACAGCGACGGAAAAGGCAAAGAGAGGGTAACTAATTATTTGGATGAGCTAAACAAATCGTTAGATAAGGAGAATATTTCACTTGACAAAGCAATCTCAAGCATGGTCATGGGCGGAATTTATGAAGCTATCAAGAAAGGCTGGATAGAATTTATGGATGGGAAGGAGTATACTGCTGATGAATGGAAGACTTTAGATGATATTGAGAAGGAAAGGATAGGCATAAGGCTTACTGAGAAAGGCAGACTGGAGATTGAAGATGGCAACCCCTTAAAGATTTATGACGAGCTAGGCAGGAAGAAGAGAGCAGATGGCGGCCTAAATCTTGTGAAGAATGTTATCGAGAAAGATGGGGAGATAATACTTGAACTCACGGAAGAAGGTAATCAAGTCAGGAGGATGGGAGAGGCGATGGGAATCAGCCCTGAGCAGATTTTTAAGACTATGCTCAATGTTGGGTTGAACAGAGAGATAAGCAAGTTTATGATACTTGAAGAGAAAGGAATTGAGGGTAACAGAAGGATTAAACCGAAAACTATATAAATAATAGTGTAATACCTAATTACTATGGAAAAGCTTAAATCAAGAACAATCACAGTTTACCCGCAGCAATGGGAGAAGTTTGGGAAGATATGCGATACAAGAGGCTATGACAGGAGTAAGCTGATAAGGATATGGATGGATAGGTTCATATCAAAAATCAATATAAATATTTAGAATAGAGTTGCGTTATACTGGAACTTATGCAAAATAAACCCAAAACGGAGATGATAAAAAATGAAGATAAAATTCCATGTATCAACAAATTATGGGCAATTTACTGCAATAAGAAAAGTAAAAAAAGAAGATAAAGAAGGATATTATGTAAAGTTTTTAGGATATGATTATTTCAGAGTTGGAAAAGATGAAGTTATAAAAAAATTAAGATAGATGGTTTTGGGTTTACTATCGCATAATTCCGATTTCAAGACGGCTTCGCCTAAATTAAAACATTCTTGAAATCGGGAACATTAAGCGATATTAAAACATAAACCGCCGAGCTAACGAAAAAGGAGGAAAAAAATGCAAAAAGAGAATAATTATTTGAGTATATCTATTGTGTGTGGAATCACTATTTTGGTAGTTAGTTCAATAATTATTTTAGGATTTTTAAAAATAAAAGAAATGGATGCAAAAACTGAATTACTCAAATTGAAAGGGGTACTATCAGATTATGAACTTGAAGGAAGTTGTAACACAGGTTTTATTGGGGTTGATTTCCAAGCTAATTTTGTAAATGAGAAATATAAGGAGAAAACAGAATATACCTATAATTTTACTAAATATAATTCAGAATGGTATCCTAAGTTATTTAATCTTAAAAATATTGATGGCTTAAATTGTAATTTTAAAGTTAAAGGAAAATTTCCAATATTATTGCTTATGGATAAATTAGATGAATTAGAAAAAATACAAAGCTCGGCGGTTTCCACTACCTACCGCTATAACTTGGTGTCGCTTGATTAGGGTTTTACGGAAAATCCGCAGATTTTCCCAAACCCTTCGCTACGCTCAGGGCTTCGTAAAACCCTGACATTAGGCAAAAGTTTTGAGAGAAAATGAATTGGAATAAATATTTCAAAGAAAAAGACGCATTTAAAAGATATGAAATGCTTGAAAAAGAGAATAGATTAAGTTATGACCATGTAGATAATTGGCTGATGTCATTAAAAGATTTTCTCTCAAAACCTCAAGCTTCGGCTACGCCTCAGTCGCCGAATAATAATTTTACAGCTCATTCCGATTCGCCCAAAGTTTGCCCTCGATGTAAAGGTAAAGGTGAACGAATAATAAAAGGTATGAGGGTTTATTGTGCTATGTGTATGGGTAAAGGTTCGGGCAAACCTTCGTGAAATTATATACAATTATGTTCAATAGAATTCCCATCCGAATAAATTCGGAGGTTTCCAATGATTAGCAAGAAAGAAAAACTAAGAAGGAAAAGAGCAAGAGATATTGAATATAATTTAGAATGTGCTATGGATGGTTTTTTTGGAAGGGTAAGGGAATGCAAATATTGCAAAACCCCTACTGAGTTTAACCATAAAGAAGCAGTAAGGTATTGTCCTAAAGGTTGCTTCAAAGGCGACAAAGTAAATTCAAGTTTAGTTTCCTCCACTCGACTAAAATCTAGGGTATCCGCCAAACAACGATTATGAATAAAAACATATATTTAACAGATGGACAAAAGGAGTATATTATGATGTTTAGTTTAGGAACTAATATAATGTTTTTTTGTCCATAAATTTTTGTTTGTTTTATTTTTTGCATTGACTTATGGATTTTTGATATTATATTTTATAACAAATATACAAGCAGATGAATCACATCGACAACGCTCTCATAAAAGTAAGTAATCTATTAATATGTTAAGCTTAAGGAGGTAAGAGTATGAAATTGAAAGAGGTATTTGGAAATTGTAGGATTGTAGGATTGGCAGGCGAGAAGGATAGCGGAAAGACAAACAATTTGATAGCATTAATCAAGGATTTCAGGCAGCATAAGAAGGATGTCCGCATCTATGTGTATGGCCTTGAGGAGCCTGTCCTTGAATGGCTTAACAAGAATTTTAAGGAAATTTATGAGGTGAGTTCTCTGGAGCAGCTTGCCACCAAGAAGAATTGCCTGATTGTGCTGGATGAAATATCTAAATTAAATTTAAACAATCGCCGGTATACAGAACAGCTAAACCTATTTGTTGATTTTGTTTATCATAATAATAATTGGGTTATTTTGAGCAGCCCCTCACTAAGGGAGTTCAATAGCACCATCTGCGGCAAAATAGAGCGGTGGGTAATAAAATCAATCAATGTTAACAATCTTGTCAATGGTTCGCAGCTGAAAGAGATTGTTTTAAATTACAAAGGGAGATACAAAAGCATTAATAGTATAGATGTGCCGCGCAATGAACTGCTTATAATAAATCCCGATTATGAGAAATCTATTGAAATGGAGTACATCAAAGAAGTGGATACCAAAGTAAAGAATGTGGATATATTCTCAATCAAGTAAAATTGTTACTGAGAATGTCAAAATAGTAAACTATGTAAATAAGTTAGATATTATTTGGAGTATGGAAGAAAAGAGGAATACTTGGACACCAAATGATATTTATGTTTATGATGAGTTTGCTGAAATTTATTTAAGGGATAACAAGCAAAAGATTGTGGGTGTTACAAAGATAGATGTTGAGGATATAGAGAAGATTCAAAAGTATAAATGGAGTAATGCTGGAGGTTATGCTAGGACGGTTATTGATGGAAAGACAGAAAGAATGCATCGTCTAATAATAAAACCTCCTAAAGGGTTGGTTGTAAATCATATAAATCATGATACATTAGATAATCGGAAGGTTAACCTCGAGATTGTTACTCCTAATGAAAATAGAAAAAATTTTCAACATAAGCTCTTCCCAAGAATTTTTGATATGAGGAAAAAATTGTCAGAAAATTCGGACAAAAATTGTCCGTAAAATTGTCAGGAAAGCAAAACTATTTATATTTGCTATGATTATCATAATCAAAGGTGATGTCGATGAAGAAGAACAAATGCAGGAAGTGCGGGCATGAATGGATACCAAGAGTGGAGCACAAATCAAAAGAATGCCCTGCGTGCAAGCGCAGAGGGTGGGATAAAGGTAGAGGTGATTGAAGATGGATGAACTTACTGAATTAAGAGAAAGAATTGTAAAATTGGAGTATAGGGTGGATAGATTGGATGAAACCTTCAAGACTATATTTGATAAAATGTTAAGCGTGTTGGAGAAGAAACTAAAACAGAAGAGTGATACAAATACAGAACCATCCACGGATTCATTTTATTATGAGAGGTGAATGAAATGGAAACATACAAAGTTGAAGATTTTTCGTTGGGTTCAAGGACCCAGGGGGATAAGATTGTGTTTAAGACGTTAGAGGATATGGAGCGTGCTTACAAGGATATAGACAATGGGAATGATGTTTATATTGAAAAGGAAGGGTATATTCGCCGCATAAGCAGTATAGTGCGGATGGCAAGAGCGCCTATTTTCAGATACCAAGCTGGTTTTTTATGCTTAAGTTAGGTATGCAGGTCCATAGGATACCACTAAACATTATCCCCGTTAATGTTCCAAACTTCCTGGCATTTGATAAGGATAGGGCTAGGTTTGTTTGTGATATAATAACTTATGTAGTAGTCAAGGACCCAATAGAAGCTGCAAAAAGGTTTGGCGGGGATTTGAGGGTATTAAATGAGCAGATTTCAGTTATAGTGCAGTCTACGACGAGAGATGTTACCACCAAGAAAGCAATAAGGGAAGTAATTAATAATAGGCAGGATATAATTGAAGCAATCAATCCCATATTGAGTGAGACTATATCCAATTGGGGGCTTGAATTAAAGAGTCTTGAATTAATTGATTTTAAAGACCCTGACCCCTCTTTTGGGGTTGACTCAAGAGTTATCCATGATATTTCATCTATAATAGAAAGGCAGATAAATTCCGAAGCAAGGCAGAAAAATGCTGAGCAGGCAAAGATTGCAAGATTCAAAGAAGCGGAAGCAGACGAAGAGGCTAAAAAAAGGGAGATAATGCGAGATGAAGAAGTTGCAAAACGGGAACAAGAGAAGAATATGAAAGTTGCTGAAAAACAGAAAGAGGCAAGAGAGAAAGAATTAGAGGTGTTTAGAGTTCAGCAAGTTAAAACTCAAGAGATAGAAAAGGAGAGGTCAATTGTTGAAGCAAACTTAAGGATGGATGTGGAAGAAATTAATAAAACACAAAAACGGCTTGAAGGCGAAGGCGACAGGTTGAGGGCAGAAGAAAAAGCAAAGGAGATGCTTCACCATTAAGGGAAAGGGGATTTGCAGAAGCGGATGCAAAGGAAAAACTGCAGCAAGCATTAAACAAGTTTGAGGATAAGGCAATAAGGGCATTGGTTGCGGAAAAAGTTGTTGAAATGCAGCAAGCGATTGGAGTTGCCTCTGCAAGGGCATTGGAACAAGCTGAGATGAAAGTATTTGTTGGAAGTGATTCAGGAGGAGGTTTTGACACTGGGAAGGTAATTGAGAGTATCAGGGTGAGCAGTGAAGCAAGCGCAAAATCAATCCTTAACAGGTTGGCAAGGCCATTTGATTTGGGAATTGTTGGTTTGGAACAGCCAAAAGAAAATGTAAAAGAGAGTGAAGGTGTATAAAAATGGATTGGAATTGGCATTATCGGAATGGGTATCTTATAGTTAAACCGCTAACTTTGTTGTGGAGAGATATCTGTTTGTTTTTATTAGTAACTATAGTTATGTCTTTTATGAGGTGATTTGATGTGACTTGGTTTATTGCAGGATTGGGAATTGGATTTTTGGCTGGGGCATATGTTGATAGATGGTATGGTGGTTTTAGGAAGAACAAAGAACTGACTACAGAGGATTGCGTTGAGATGCTTAAGAAGAAAGGATACTGGGTGAACCTTAATGTTCCTCCAGCAAATTATAAGAGGAGGGAAAGATGATAAACAAAATCCAGCAGATAAATATTGTGTGGGTAGTTGGTAGTCTCGTGTTGCTGTATATTGGGGTTACCGGCAATTGGTATGATTTGGTGGAATCCCTTATATCAATAGTACTTCTATTTGTTATTATGTATTATATGGGTACAAACTATAAGATTTGGATAAATAATAATAAAGTAGTAGGAGAACCTGCCAAGGGGCAGTGGGAGAGATAATATCTAGAAGATGTGTATGGATAAGGAGGTAGGAAAATGGAAATAGAAAATGGCAGTGTAAATTTGAATGTGGGATTGAGCCTGAAAGAGGCCAGGATAATGGAGTATGCTTTAAGAAAATCCAAGGATATATCCGGCATTGACATCCTGCTGAGTGATATCGACGGGATGCTGGATGGGTTCAGAAGGCTGCTTAGTGAGAATTGGGTAGCCCCGATACAGGAAGAACTGCAGGAGCCTATAGTCATTCCGTTTAAGAAAGAACAGATTGATATTATTTAATTTTTGGGAAAGATGAAATTAATACACGACGGCAGACTGGTGGTGATGCAATTCAATGACTTGATTGAAAAGGAGTATTTCCTGAAGGACATAAGAAAGAAGATGGATTTAAGCAAGGGGGATTTTGAGGTAAGAGAATTATGAAAAAGGTGTATAGTCTAAACAATATAACAAAGCCAAAGAAATGTATAGGGTGTGGGCAGTGGATAGAGAAGGAAAGCTCCTGCATCTATATTTTTAAATCATGGGAAGGGAGGGCATACAAAGCTTATTACCATGATGAAAAGTGCAGGGAGATTAAATAAAAATTTGGAGGTGACTAAGAGTGAAAAGGATAATATTGTTGGTGGGGGTATTAAGTTTGTTACTACTAAGTGCTTGTGCAGTAAGACCTGGTAGAGAGGATATTAAGAGTCAATATTGTTTGAGCCAGGGTTATTACGATGTGAGTTCAGTTTGTGATAATGGGAAAGGGTGGTGTGATTGGCAATGCTATGGTAATAAAAAAGAAAGTCATACATTTGATGATAATCCTGTACACTACATCAAATTAGGGCAGGCAATCTGCGAAGAAAGATATAAGAAAGATTTTGATAGTTTTGATGGCACAACCTTGAATTGCAAAGCAAAGCCAAAAACAGAGAGATATGACGGCATTAAGATTGCCATACATTGAGGGGGATGAATAATCATGGGATTAATCCAAAACATTTTAATGATTGTGCTGGTGCTGATTGTTATTTCAACTTTTATAACAGAGCCAAAACTGTCCTATGAATATTACAAGGCTTCATTGAAGTCTGCAAAAGGGATAGTTGTGAAAGTGAAAAGTATGTTTGAAGGGGGGCAGGATGGCAAATTATCCAAAGAGAACTTGCAAGAAGTGCAAGAAACACAACTTCAAGATTGACGGGCTGAACGGGAATTATTACTGCAGGAACTGCAATACAAAGTATGAGGGGAAGATGAACTGGTGAGGTGGGAGGATAAAAATGAATAAATCATTAAAGAATAAAATTGAATGTTTTGATGGAAGACCACACATAGATGGTAAACATTTTGAAGATTGTGATATGTACTTTGCTATTAATTCAGTTAAGCTAGCAGTTGAAAGGCTGAAAGAAAGAGTTGATATGCTTATAGTTGAAAATGTTAAATCATGGGAAAGAGGAGAAAGAGTAGTATATGAAAATAAAATTCATAAATTTAAAATTATAATTGATGAGACTTTTCCCGACCTGAAGTTTATTTGAGAAAAGTAGAATGACAAAGAAAACTAAAAGAATAAGCCCGACTGCATTGAGCTTGAAGGAGTTGAGGAAGCGCGGCTACATGGTGGCAGTAGTTGAGAAGTTTAATCCCTGGGTAAAAATCCGGCAGGACCTCTTTTCTTTCGGAGACATTTTGGCTGTTCATTCGGAGAGGATGGAGTTTTTGATTGTGCAAGCCACTACTGGAGATGGCGGCAATGTTGCAGCAAGAGTTGCTAAGATTAAAGAAAACAATAATGCCAAGACATGGGTAAAAGCCGGCGGTAAGATTTCTGTGTGGGGATGGAGGAAGGTAGGCAATAAGGGTAAGGGGAAGTTATGGACATTGAGAGATGTGGAGGTGAAAAATGAGTGACTTACAATTTGGGATTTTGATGGTAAGCATTATTGGGATGGTGTCTACCTTATGGGATAAATCAAAAGGGGACAGGACAATGAAATTGATTTGGTTTGTTTTGTTTTTAGTTATAGCTATGATGATTATAATTGAAAATCAAATAAACCCTGTGTGAAGGTTTAATGAGGTGGGTGATGGAGCAGCCTAAAATCAAGGATATACATTTTATCAATACTTACAAAGTGATGATTAACGGCGAGGAGTATGTTATGCGCAAATCCTTTGCCACAGAGCTTGAACATCTTGTAAACCACATTCACTTTAAGATAAACGGAACAAACATACATATATTGGGAAACCTTTGCTTTAGGTGTGGAAAGATATTTGAGAAGCAGATAACTTCCCACCATTCGCTGCCAAACATGCTTAAGGCAAAATACAATGTGTTTGTGCCTTTGTGTGATGGATGTCATACTGAGTTGAATGAGTTGTATAAGAATGGAAGTGATTGAGATGTTTGAACAACGTAAAATTGAAAATGAATTGATAAGGAGGGATATAGAGAAAATTATTCAACGATGGAAAAAAGAAAAGGTGATTCCAAGCTACGCTGGACCAAAGAATGTTATACCATTAATTATGATTAGAAAGTGGAAAATATTGAAATTTATTTCTAAGGTAATATGAAATCAGAACTGTATTTTGGGATAAGGTTGAAATACCTTAGAACAGAGTATGAGCCATTGATGAAGTTAACGATTGTTAATCCAATATATGACTATTATTCAAAAGGTTATTTATGGGTGTTTAAGTACTCGGACATTGAAAAGGTAGAAGCCATTGTCGGCACTGTAGAGGTTCCCGGATTGCGGGAAGACTTTAAGAAGCAAGAAGTCGCAACGCAGCCGTTCAAAGGTATTGACTTCAAGGATATCAGGGAATTTCCAAAGATTTACCAGGTAACTGAGCATAGAAAAGTTGAGGACCCGGAGACTGGTGAAATTAGCGTAAAAGAGTTTAAGCATAACGTAGACAAGGTGCTTGTTGGAAGAATATGGAAGAATGTGGTTTTAAGGCAGCCTTTAGGTAGAAAGGTAAGAACATCAACAGTGGCCGAGAATATCTGCAGGGAGTTAGGTATAACGCGGTTTAACAGGGATTCTGGAACATTTCAGTTTGACAAATTCTTTGGTTCGCGCCATGATTATCTTCAGTATTTTTATTGGCCAATGAAGATATTAAGTTATAGAGGTTGTGTCATACACCATAAGAATGGTATGATAGAGAGGATAGAATAGTGTGTTTATTAAATAATATATAATATATTTTTAATAGTTTAGAATGTTGTTTATATTTTCCTATATCAAATATTCCATAGGAAACATATGTGTTTTTTTGATTTTAATAGTATATAAATACATACTAAATTTCACTCGTGTTCCAGTGGAAGTAGAGCTTAAAGGGTAGTGAGTAAATTGTACAGCCTAACGACCGCTACGTTCATTTCCACTGGAACGCAATTTGGAGGGGGGTACAAAAAAACAAAAATATATATATATCTTATATTAATTATGTAATACCTAACTATATGGTATTTTTTAATATATAATATATTTTTAATATTATATATAACTTTAAACCACACAACATACATTTTAATATTTTATACAAACAGATAGTATAGGAAATATATATATTTTTAATTTCAGGGACCCCCTCCCTTTTTTATTTTTCCATAGGAAATGGGAGTGTTATCGTCGTCAAAACATTTATTTTCCTACATTCCAGTGGAAACGATGGGGTGTATTCAATTTTTTTATGAGTAACTTAAAGGTAAAATTTATGTAAAATTTACGAGTGAGAAAATGGTTAGGCACTATGAAATTTTTTATATTAATCATATAATTTCAATATATACAATAAACAAAATAATATTACACAACAACAATTTACTACATATTTTCAATATATAAAATAATTAATGAAATATATAATATATCCCTAATATTCCCTATTTATATATATTACACCCAAATATCATACGTTTTAATATTAAATAGAAAACCATATAAATAAGCTCGTATTACTTATATTTGGTGATATAAAATGGTAATGATACACATCGAAATCCCAGACGATATAATCGACAGGATAGACAGCGCAATGGAGGGGAAAAACACAACAGACAAAATCAGAAATTACATAAACTCCGATTACCTGTCCAAGGAGTTTATACTGGCAGAAAGGGAGAGGCTCCTGCTAAAAATAAAGCACATTGATGAGTTATTAGAAAGCAATCCTTTCTACAGCCGCAGCGCACTTACCGAGCCGGAGAAAGAATTCCTGAAATTAGCAATAGAAAAGATTGAAAAAAATCCGGAATATGTATACGGCCAGAAAGAAGCATACAACAAGGAATTTAAGAAAAGGTATACCGCCAAAGAATTTGAATTGCTGCTGTACAAGCTTAAAGATGAAATAGACAAAACCAATCCTAACAATCAAGGAGAAACATAAAAATTGTATAAAATGATATCACGCTGATTTTTTAACCATATACATTAAACAAAAGTTTTGAGGTTTTCAAAATGGAAGATAAACAATTAAGAAATAAAATAAATAGAATTCGTGATGCGTTGAAAATCATCACAAGGGAAATTAATTTAATCTATAATGAAAATGCAGAAAGAGAAGAGAACCTCAAACCTTCTCATAATAATAATTTCACGGCTCATCCCGATTCGCCCAAAGTTTGTCAACATAAAAAATTTAGTCAATATGGCAATGATATGTACTGCGATGGCTGTGGAATAAAAAGGAAAGAGATATTATTAGATATTGTTGACAAATCTTCGTGAAATTATACATTATCGGCAATCGCCAACGAGGTAAAAAATGACAAATATATTGTACATACAACAAAAAGAATATAGAGATTTATATTTCAGAATAGTATTTATTGCTATGATAATAACTAATTTTATGGCAATATCTTGGTATTTTTTAGGTGCAAGAAATAAAGATGTTTTACTCGGAGTTTTCTCTGGAATCCTCCCTTTTGCATTTATACTTTATTTAATAATGAGATTAGTTAATGATGATAGGGCGACTGCCGATAATTCCGATGCTAAAAAACCTTCGGTTTTTGGCACCACCAAAAGCGGTTTCAAGACGGCTTCGCCTAAATTAAAACATTCTTGAAATCGGGAACATTATGTTCAATGAGGTTTTCAAAATGAATGCGGATGATGTATTAAAAACAAAAGGATATACAGATAAAGACCTTTCAAAAATGAGTTATAAAAGAAAGTTTGAAATTGCTATGTCAATATGTGGATATGAGAAAGATGAAACACATGAAAAAATATAAACTGACAGATGAACAAATTGAAAACTGTATTATTGCCTGGTATAACAGAGATACAATTCCTTATATCTCTATGAATGAATTAATGAAACTGAAAGATATCCTCAAAAAGAGCTCAAATATACCTTCAATGCTAACAATAGTTAAAGAAATTAAAGAATTTAGGGAAAAACATTGGGATAAAACATTACCTCTAAATGAAGCGTATAAGAAGTATGTAAAGATGATATAATGCAAGACAAAGAAAATAAAATAGTTGAACTTATTACAGAAAAGTTTATTGATGAATACGGATATTTAACAGATGACGAAGAAGAAGCAGTCTGTATTTTTGAGCAAATATTGGGTGAGTAAATTGAACGACAAAGAAATCATTGAGAAAATATTAAAAGAAATTATGGCTGAAATTCCAGATGGCTACCCCATCAATGATAAAGTTGTATTGGGAATTGAAAAAGGTATTGAACAAGGAAAGCAGAAAGCATTATTGGAAGCTGGAACTATAACACAAGCACAATTAAAGAAAATTGTTGAACAATCCAAACTACAAGGCAGAAAGCAATTTGCAGAGGAAATAAAAGAAAAAGGATTCTTTAAAGAAGGCGAAGGAGAAAAACAAATTACTTACATTTTTGAAGCGTATTATTATCCTCATGACGAAAGATGCGAAGGCTCAATGTGCTGGTGCAAAACAAGAGCAAAGAGGATATATTAATGTATTGGGAAAATATTACAACAGAAAAGAACTTATCAAAGCTGGGTTTTTCGTTGAAAATGGAGTGCTAAGGCACAAAGGAGAATTAAGATGAACGACAAAGAAATTATTGAGAAAATAACTGATAATATGGTTACAAGGATTCTTAGGAATAATCAATTAAACATTTCAAATATAAATAAAGATATAATCAAGATACTCAAAAAATCAACTAAAGAAGAAATATTCCTTTTATCTTTTATATTAAATTTAGAAGAACTCGAGGATACTTATGTTAATGATGTATTAATTAAATTAAGAAAATACAAAGCTGAAGGCATCAAAGAAGGCAGAAAGCAGCTTGCGGAGGAGATATTAAAAATTGAAAATTATGTTGATTACTATTTTAAGATACAGAAAAAACTCCAGAAAGAGAAGGAAAAGTACGATGAATGTGAAGGGCATGACTTGACTATTGATAGCAATGAATCGTGCAAGTTTTGTGACTAAGATGAAACAACTCCCAATTATAATCGGAATTTTGATTTTGATAAGTGGATGCTCATATCTTGAAATAAGTAATAGAATAGCAAACTCAACTCTAAACGACAGCGCACAATATTTTATGGGCAATTCAACTCTAAATGACAGCCAATTTACAACAGCAGACATAAAGTATGAGCCAAGAATAATAATATCCTGCTCAAATATGAATTTAAGTTTGGACTATGGCAATTACACAATCAATATGACTATGAAAGACTTGTGTGACAGGATAAGATGAAACAGCCAAAATTAATTCTAACAATAAAGCAGAAGTGTGAAGAATGTGATGGAACAGGTCATAAAAAGTTTTTTGAGTGTTATAAATGTGTGGGTAAAGGACAGCAAATAATACACATCTATCCATTGAGGAATCTTGAGAAATGCGATTGTTTAATTCATGTTAAAGCATATGATAAAAATAGGATACCCATCTATTATGAAGATGTATCAGACTGTAAAAGATGTGATGGCACAGGCTATAAAATCCCCTTCAAAGACTATGAGATAAAGAAAGTGAGTGAAGTAAA
This sequence comes from uncultured Gammaproteobacteria bacterium, assembly GCA_964459095.1. Taxonomy (GTDB): domain Bacteria; phylum Patescibacteriota; class Microgenomatia; order Daviesbacterales; family UBA10151; genus CAYWKL01. Next base: position 36,326 of record CAYWKL010000002.1, on the reverse strand, counting down.
TTGTGATTATTGTCAGAGAGGCAAACAATGCTCAAGTGCAACTTGTTTAAAGAATAATCTGGATAAGCACAAGCTCAAAGAAAATGATGAAATAGTACTGGTGAGAAGATGAAAGATTTATGGATTGTTCAGCTTATATTAAGTGTAATCACTCTCGTAGTGGTAACAGCAATATACATAAAATTATGGTAAGAACGAGGATACGAAATGATGAAATATTTAATATTGGGAATAATTATGCTAATCTCATTGCCTTTAATTATAGCAGAAAGTAATTTTGCATTATACAATTTTGCATTATGCAATGCTTCAAAATTCACATCAGCTTTAGATGATTATGGTTGTTCTGATAATGGCACAATTAATCAAAGCCTTTTCAACTTTAGTGCAAACGATAGTATACTCTTATTTAACAATGCATCTTTTTGGTTTAACAACACATTTATTTCAAACTCCACTATTAGAAGATGTGATTATAGTTATAACTGGAACATCACTTGCAGGGGAAGCTGCCATCTCGCTTATAATCCAGAAAATGATACATGGACTGAATTGGATGATTATAAGAATCTGAGTTATATTGAATATCCGAAGAAATGCAGGAAAGTATATTGGAGTATATTTGGCTGGAACGTGTTTATGATAAGATGCTGAAGAATAGTTAATAATAACTTAAGACGCACTAAGGGGCAACCCAATCTTAAGTTTTACCTTTATACAACTTAACAGAGGTGGGCAACATGTGCAAAGAGGATGTAAACAAGATAAGAAAATTCTTAGAGGGAAAGATAGGCGAGGATAAGGGATTGTCTGACTGGTGCCAGGAGATTAATGGCAGGAAGCTGATAAGGAAAAGGCTTACAACAAGGGAGCTGGCATTCATCTTCAACAGGTCGCTGAAAGGCAGCGAGTTCATAGTTGAAAGAAGCTCTGACCCTATCCGGTACAAGCCTACCCTGCAAGCGGGCCTGACACAATGATTAAAAGAATATTTACTGAATAACCTTTCTCTCCTTTAGCTTCTCAATCTCTTCTTTCTTATAGTCTTCGTAGCTTAATGGCTCTCTTCTTGGAAATGTGAAATAACATATCCGTTCATATTGTTTGTAATATTCCCTTATCTCCTCATCGTTGTTAGTTAGGAATGCCCTTCTCTTTAATGCTAAATTAAACTCAGGCTCTTTCTGCCTTCTCATAACATACAGCACGAGGATTAACGGAAGCGCAATTTTCATCAGGGTATACTGCTTGAAATACACTGCAAGGAAGAATGTTGCGTACAATATGAAGCTCCATGTCTTTGCCTTTTTTATCGAATTTGCAAGCTCCACCAATTCCATTACAAGCGATTTAATAGAATCATATATGAGGTAAGGGATGTGTTTTATCTTCATCTGCTCCACACTTCCAAAACTGCTTTCTTAAATAATTCTTCTGACGCTTTCATATTGTTTATGTCTAAAGGAACGCAGATGCCTTTCTTTGTATGCCTTTTATGTGCACCCACATCATAAGAAACTGCTGGAACGCCAAGATTTTCACTTTCGTGTACAGGTCTTCCGTACCCCTCCCAAAGAGAAGCTGTAACATACATTTTGGCATTTGAAAGCAAAGCGTGAACATGTTCATCAGGAAGATTCTCAGGATGAACTAAAGCTATCTCAAATTCTTCCATAATTTTTGTTAGCCATTCAAAATTTTTGTAATCGGTAGTCCTCCCTAAATATATTGCGTAAGGTTCTTCAACTTCTCCTAAAACACTATGCAGGAGGTTTACCGACATATCTGATTTTTCAGTCCATCTCGGCTTCTGCTCTCTTTCAGTGACATCCCAATATTCATCAGCACCTTTCATGCTTCTGTTGTTAAGCCATGTAAAAATCTGCATATAACTTCTTCTCCAGAAATTAGGAAAATATATTTCAGTTACTGGTGGAATACCTTGATTATAACAAATCCATTTTGCGCCATGTCTTTTCGCATCTTTTCCAAAATTGTGCATAGGATAAAATAAAGTGATTACTTGGTCATATTCAGTATAATGGATGATTTCATCTTTAAAACCAATATCTCCATCAAACTCTTTAGCCAAGTCTTTTGAGAGTTGGTACATACCACAGACTAAATTTTTGTTTGGAGTTAGGATTAGTGTTTTCATAGTTTACCTCCCTCAATCTTTCTGAAGTAATATCCAATAACAAACATTGATGCAACAATCACATTAATACTGAGTAAAATTTTCTTTACTCCATTTATATAGGTTTCTTCCAGAGTCCACTTATACCCTTTTGTTGTTGTTTCCAAATAAGTTCCCATACTAAAACTTATATTCTGCTTAAGCAGGTCAATAGTTACATCATCCCTTATAAATATTAAATTCTGGGCCATATCAAATGTATGAAACCCGCTCCAGAACATCGACAGCCCATACACAAACACAGCAAAGGCTAGCAGGAACATACAGGCGTTGAAATCCTTTTTTAGGTCCTTTTCTATCCTCTTTACAATGTTTTTTAATTTCATAAAATCATCGCCTTGCTCAGGCAGTTCACTTCCATAGGATTTTAACAATGCTTGCCTTTGATTTGTATCTCTTTGATATTATTTGACATTTTTTTATGGATGAGGGTTCCCCATTCTACCCAACGCGGAGTCCTTGCTATATTCTGCATTTTCTCCTGGATATAGCTAATATTCTTGTCTGTTGGATTTTGCTTTTTCATCTTCTTAACTTCATGCTTTAATCTTATAAACATATACCTCGCATAGAGCCATTTATTAATCCCGCGGTTCATCAATATAAATCTTAACTTCATCACCTGTTCTTGCGACAGATTAAAATGGTTGATGCAATCCCTGATAACAAGTTCAGGATGATTTTGTTTTGAATTCCATATTGTGTTTTCATCAACCATCTTACCTCACCTCTCCCTCAGCATAAGCTTCTCCAGCAGCGGAGACTTCTCTGCCCTTCTGAACCATTCAGGGAACAGTGTCTTTTCTGCAATTTTTTCCCTGCCGGTTATCGGGCCTATGCTCTCCTGTATTGTTACAAACCCCTTCTCTATCCCTTTGGCCATGACTGTTGCCACATAATGCATTGGCTTGTGGTAGGGGCTTGCAACCTCCACAGATACATCATAATACACTCCGCCTCCATCCCTATGCTGCAGGCTGGACACCGGGCCTATCTTGTATGTTGACATCGGCTCGAACTGCTCCCATCTTCTTTTTCTCTCACATTCCCTCTCAGTCAACAGCTCAGCTTCTTTTGGTGTAATTATCTCCTCCTCTTTTGTCTTTGGGGTCTGGGCAAGCAGATAAAGAACAACCAGCAAACCAATCAGCCAGAACACATAGGTGTTCCTGTTCTTAACATCAGTCATTATATTCCTTATTATAAGGAACGCAACTATCCCTCCGCCTCCTAAAACTAATGGGCTTAGCCTCTGCCACCACGGAGCTACTTTCTTTTTCTCCTCGGCTAATTTTTCTATTTGCTTCTTCTCTTCTGCATCGGTCGGCATTTTGTTTATACCTTAAAGCAATCTTTAATTATCCGTATTGATTTTTTCAAACCATCATTATAATCCTTTCCAACTTTTAAACCCAATGACATTGTGAATTCTTCTTTCTCTCTGTTAATCCTCCTCTCCGCTTCTTTGATTGTATTTTGAATTATTTCCTTAACATTGTCAACAGTTACAAATAAGCTTCCATTCCCTTCGTAATCATCGTCACATAAATAACTTCCTTCTTCTTTTCTTAAATCTATCTTTGGGACGGACTTTCCAAGTTCCTGCCCAATTGTTGATTTTGTCATAATGTTTATGTACCTACCTATCTTATGCTGCTAAAATCATTTTTATTATTTTCTTCCCGCTTTATCATCCTCTCCCTCAGCTTAGGTAACGCACCATAATCAATAAGTAGCTTAAATCCAATCGCTACAAACGTCCATTCCAGTAGCCTTTTAACCAGCTCCTTGATGTCAAAGCCATACATAAATATCAATAGCACTCCTACACCTATAAGTATCACCAAGTCCGCATAAAGCTCCTGCCTAATCATTTTTATCTTAAACGGGCAGATGGCATAATAGAAATACAAACACGTTGGGGGTGTTCAGTAGATTCAAATTTGCCATCTTACCCTCTGTTTTGATTATCAGTTATACCTTCTAAAAATAATTGCCTTGTGAACACTCTTTCCCTTTCTTCGTCTGGAACTCTCATTCCATTCAGCAGTTTCATAACCACCCGGTAATCTTCCTCGTCATAAAATGGCTTGTGTATCATTTGTTTATATCCTCCTTTTCCTGTGTATTGGCAAGCATTCTTCCCTCAGCAAATCCCAATCAGTTTCATACAAGATTATATCAAAATCATTGCAGCCGTTAATCCACAGTGTTCTCCATAATCCAGCAAGATTTTTTCTTATCTTCATGTTTCTTATTTTATTTGTCAATGAAACTATCTCATTATAATCTTCCCTGCAGTATTTGCACTGATGATTGTGGAACCTTTTATGCTTGACAAAGTAATCCATCTGCTTTTGTGTTTTTACATACAATTTTTTATAGTCTTGCTCTTTAATCATTTTTCTCCTTTGAAGCGCAGTAAGGGCACAGGTTTTCTTTGCCGTTTGTAATCCAACCATCTTCTTCAGCATCTTCATCGTGTTCATAATCTTCTACTTCCCAACAATCTAATCTTGGTCCAGTATCACAACAATACCTTATCATTTCTATTTCTTCCGTAGTCATTTTAATATCTCTACTTTTAATCTGACTCTCTTGCCGATAAATTCTTTTGGGCAATAAATAGATGAATCCTTCTTAAAATAGCAGATAAACTGCGATAATCCCGAGCCATGTTTAACCAGCCACCAGTCTCTTGTTGAGCCTTTGACATTTCCACTCCTCTTGTGGCCTGCCTTTGTATTTCTGCAAACATACCAATCTCCATCCGCATTTTTTCTTATAAAAATTTTATTCACACTCCATACATATGTTTACTTCTTCCTCTGTGTTGGTTTCAATGAACTTATGCTCTTCGCTGAACTCTTGCACATCCTTATCCTTTCCGCATATGTCGCAGGTTTTAGTTTCAAACATTTTTAAGTGTTACAGCCCTCTTATAAAAATAATGTGTTGCATCCTTATGCTTTTCACATAAAGGCATTGCAACATTCCGCATTGGTGCATACTCTTTTGGAATCACGTAATGCTTGGTGATGCACACATTGCTCCCGCACATAAAGCACTCGTCTACCGGGATTTCAATAACCTCCCGGTTTATGTTGATTAGGATTGTATGATTATACATTTTTATCCTTCCTTCATCACCAAAATCTTGTCATTGCCCACAATGAAACTCCCCCAATTATCCCTGCGAGCCATGAACTCGTTACCCACAAAAATATCAATACACCTAACCCACCAATTATTGTAATTCCTTCTTTTAACAATATCTCTCTTTTCTGGTCGTTATCCAACAGATTCCACTTGACTATCCTAAACATTCTCCCTCCTGTAGGCTTTCTTCCTGTCTATCCTGAACTCATAAATTATATTGGTTTTTTTGTCTGACAAATTTTTTGAACTGCATACGTGGCACATTGTCTTGTTTTTTGTCCTCGTCATGCTTATTTTTTCTGACTTGCAGTAAGGGCATAATTTTATTTTTTTTTCATTTGTTGCAACATCACTAAAATGGCTTTTATTAAATTTATCGGATTTGCATTTTGGGCAGGCCTGCTTTCTTCTGTTTATATTCCTCTGGAAATGCTCACTGCACGAGCTGCATGTATAACAATTAAAACATATCCCGCAGCTCCGGCACATACTATACTCCTCATTGCTTTTTTCAATTTCAGACACATCCCAGCAATGCATTTCTATGAAATGCTGCCTCATATGAGTTAAGGATGATTCATATTTTTCATCTGCCCTCACCACCACCCCATTTGCATATGCCAGCTTTTGAATAAGATGCCTGGCTTTTTTTGTGTAGATGTCCTGCGCGAAATCTGTCCTGTAAGTGTTGCTGCATTTGCCGCAGGGCACCATCACGTAAGGGACGCCGTGAATGTATTTATCGCCGTCTATGGGGCATTGGCATTGAACTGCCAACAGGTCGGATTTTTGGTTTAACTCAAGCAGCTCAATGTTGTCGTCTTTCAATTTATACCTTTTTAATATTGTCTATCCAGTGGATGTAAACATCAGTTTTAGGATTTATTTTTGAGTTTAATATTTTTAGTTCTATCTTCAGCTCTTCAAGAGTTTTGAATCCGTCATTCATGGCGTCATCTTCTGTAAGCCTGCTGAATTTGCTGCGCACAACCTTCACAATATCATGAGCGCCCAGCAATTCAGGATGGAAGTAGCTTCCTGCCCAGCACTTGTGATTCTTTATCTTGCATGGCTTCAGCCTGATAGTTGTTTTCTTGCAGCTGCCGTCAAAATATTTATTCCAGTTGCTTTTTTTGTATCTCATCTTCCTCAAAATTTATATTCTCTTTTCTATTGATGCTTTTTTTCTTTCATAAAATTGAAGTTATTTCAATAAATTTAATTCATTTTTTAATTTTGTTTTTGAATTGCACATTTTTGCCGTCATACTCTTTCCGCAGTTCTTTCTCAAACTGCCTAAATTCTTCTTCATGCATCACTAAGATTAATTTACTAAACAATCTTACAAGCATCTCCCATCGCGCGTTATCTTCAATTATCTTATGGTAGTCCATCAGCGCCATCCTTTCCTCATCATTCAGTTTCCAAAATATTTTTGTCATTTGGACCATAACTTCCATGGCATGCTTGTCACTTAACATTTTTTTGATAGCCCTCTTTACTGCATGTTCCGATGTTTCTTTTTTCGCAAGATTGTGCATTTTGATTAAACTTATTTAAACAAGTTTACACACTCTAACATATATACCACAACCATTATTATTCAATTGGCTAATACGCTTAAAACTTTTAAGCAATACTTATATATTTCAAGTAATCCTCACACCTTTTAGTTAAATTAATATATTTTTAATATTTTATATTATTCTTTACAATCATTTTTTCAATTTTTTTTGGTCAAGTAGTTGGGTATGACGTGGTTTAACGGGGATTTATAGTACATTATGGTCGTTTGAGCACCCTTTTATCAGCCGATGCCATCTCTTTCTGGGCAATTTCCCACTTCACATAATCATCCTTGCAGATTTCAAATATTTTTGCCTGCACGGTTTTTATGGCATTCGTGTCATTAGCCCTCTTTGCATCCTCATATTTTTTAATCCCCTCTATAAGCTGCGTGCGAAATTTTTTAGCGTCTGACTCAAATTCACTGGAGGTCACTGAGATAGGCATCACATCTGTTTGCGCTACAAGCCTGTCATTCATCCTGCGTATCTCTAAATTTAATTCAATAATTTTCTTGTTCAAACCGTCTATAATGCTGAACGCGCTTTTTATTATCAGCTTAAGCCCATCCATATGCTCTTCAAGGTACTGGGCATATCTTTCAGACCATCTGTCCAAATCCTCTATATTCTTCAGGGCGTTCCACATAGTAATCCCCATATCTGTCCTGTATATTCTTGAATTTCGTATTCCTTTTTTCAGCTCGCCAATCTGTCCGGTGTCTTCCGGACTCTTTCCGGTTCCGCTCAGCTCCGCCCTTATAGGTAAAATAGCTTCGTAGCCCTGGCCTGTGGTTTCCTGAATCCTGTTAACAACCATATCATACGTTGAACATAAAACATTGAAGTCTGTAATAAGAACAGCTTCCTGGGCAGGCTTCTCCTTTTTAGACTCATCCTTAAAATATTCTCCCATCAATCACCACCAAACTCCAAAGCTTCTGTAAATATCCCTTTGAAATTTTTCTTCAGCAAAAATTGAAATTATCACTACTGCTGCTGTGATTAGAATTCCAACTGCCCTCAAAGTGTCAAAATTTAGTATAGGCCCAAATGCCATTAATGCAAACAACACAACATACCCCATAATGATGCACCATAATCCAGCATACCTGTGGGTGTAAATCAAAATAAATTTAACGGCGCCTTCAATCTTATTGGTTATTAATGTTACATCCTCAATATCCATAAAACTCCTTTCATCCTGCATTTTATTTTTTATCTCATCTTAATCACTTCTATTGATTTTTGTTAAAAGACAAGATTAGCGAGGATAACCAACGCCACTAATGATAATGGCATGATTTTACGGCGAGGAACCAACCTTTTCGCACTGCATCTACCTGCACTTGTCAATCATTTTCATTAAACTTTCTCCTGATGTTATGCTTGATTCTGTGAAGCTTTCCTCATACATCTTTCTGTACTCGCTTTCATTGTGGTAATTTATGAAGAATGCGCTGCATATAACTCCATCAACATTGCAGCCAGGCTCTTTGCAGAACTCCTTCAAATTATACTTGCTGAAAAGATATGTTTCGCCCCCGCATTTCGGAAGCTCATCAAGCAATTTGGAGCACTTGCCGAACCTGTTAAACTCATCTATCTCTTCCTTTTGGATATCCCTCGATACTATTTTTAATATTCCGCATTCATCCCTTGGAACGCTGTCATTAATGGAAGCGTTGAAATAGCAGTATACTGTTTCTTTCGGATGCTGCTTATTCTTTGCAATTACAAATGACAATGTAAAATAAAGCACAACTATTATTGCAAGCGATATTCCCACCAATTTCCAGTTAAACTTATTCTTCTCTATGCTCATAACCCTCACCCGGCTCATAGCTTTTGATTCCCCTTATCTGTGTAACCATCTCAACCACCTCCTTTATTATCTCTTTCTTGCCGCCAAGCAGCGATTTGTTCTCTTCAGTAAGGTGCATATTGCTTATTATTGTATTATCAAGCTCTTCCCTCAGCGTTTTTATCTCATCAGTATACCTCTTAAATCTCTTAGTCTGCTGTGTTTCCCTCCCGTCAAACCCGCAGTCAATCCTTGCAATCGCGTTGGTCCTTGACGGATTATCGTCACTCACCCAATATGTAGGATACTCCACCCACAATGCAGTATTCTTGTAGGTCAGCGCTCCGGGCTTCTGCAGCTGGGGAAACTGCTTCATAAGATGCTCTCCGGGAATCACAAGGTATTTTTTCATCTCTATCCCTTTCTTATTTTTGTATGGCGGCTCTTCATCAAGCACGGTGCCCCAATTATCGTCTCCAAACAGTATCCCTTTAAGTTTCACTACTCCGAACGGTTCCGTTCTTGGCATTTGGTTTCATTGCTAATTATTTATTTTATTATTTACTTTGTTCTGTATCTTTTTTTCTATAATTTCCAGCCTTTTGATTAGCAGCCAGTTTGCGATGCCAGCGCCTAATCCGGCAGCAAAGCCGTTCATAATCCCCTGCAATAAGTCAATGTTTGCCATTTTTAGGTTTCTTTTTAAGACATTTCTTACAAGTAACCTTTTCCCAGCTATACTCTAATTTATTTAGATTAGCATAAGGAACTGGATTACAAAGATAGGATTCTCCTTCTGGATTTCCATATCTTATGTTTCCTATCGCCATGTGTTTTATCATCGTGAAATCTCAAACTTAAGTATAACCAAAGGATAGCAATCTTGCGAGGTATATAAGAATCATTTTATCACATTGGGGGTGATTACAAATGAAAAATTAAATACCTTTCGCATTGCTTATGCCTTCTCATAATAATCTGACTGATATGAGCTTAAGACGGATGCCTTCCTTTTCTTCCTGTCGTTGTAATACCAATATGCTACAGCAGCTCCGCCTATCATCAGGAGTGTCTGGTTGAACTTGCTGTCATTCTCATTTCTTACTGATGAGATTGCGAAGGCAGTCTGGTTGCTGCACTGCATCTGCGTTATCATTGAATTCATCTGGCTTTCAATGCTTGCCTTCTGCTGCTCTACCTCGGCTTTCTCTGACCTGACGCTGCCTAATGAAGATTCGCAGTCATTGGATTTCTGCTGGAATGCTCCTCTCTCCTCCTTTACTGTTGACAGCTCGTTGGAGCATGTATTGGATTTTTCAATATAGCCAAAGCATGTATTCGTGGTTGCGGCTATTGAATTGCAGCTTGAAGTTAAATTTAGTATTATTCCGTCAATGTCTTTGCTTGTAATCTCATCCTGCCCCTGCGATACGCTTACCACCACATTATACTGCACTTCATCAACAGTGCCTTCTGTGCCATTGCTCCTCCTGAAGAATATCTTTAAATCCATATCATAAATATCATTTCTTGCATCGGAAGGTATTGAGAAGGATAATGTCTTTGACCTTGTATCATCCTTGGCTATGTCATAAAAGTCCTGTTCTTTTGTGATGTCATCCCCCCTGTTTATATTCTCAATAGTGCCTTTCAGCTTTGCCTGTATCGTCTCGTTGCCGTTGTTTTCCAGTGATACAACCAAATCTATTATGTCTCCGCGATGCACGTCAAAATCACCGCCGTCCTCGTCTACATCAGAGGCCCTTTCATTACCTACAAATCCCCTGATGTCATCCACTCTTAAATCTGCAGCAAGCACTGACGGAAGCAATACAGCCAGCAGGACAATCAAAAATAGTGTCTTCATGCTTTTCCTTCCCCGTACACTTCTTCTTTAAACTTATCTTTTGCAAAATCTGCAATTTTCCCGTATACCTCTCTTTTTTCATCCTTGCTTAAGGCATTCCACCATTCATCGTGCATTTTCTCGTCTTCATCAAACTTTATATAACCGTATACCAATGTTCCTGCCACAAAGAGTGTTAGCACTCCAATCCAGAAATCCCCTGAATATGCTGTTCCTATAGCAAACAATGCAACTATAACCATAGGAGCCCAGTTTGACTTTACATATCCTTTTTTCATTTTGTTTTGCCTCCTAATTTTTTCAATTCTTTGCTGATTATCCTTTCTGCCCATTTTTCTAACTCCCTATAACTAAATACCGGCTTTGGGTCATTCGGATATTTAGTAAAGAATATCTTATTGTTTTTGATTGATTCATACTGTGATATCGTAACTGAAAATTTAATTATGTCATGAGTTAATGTTTTATACCATTTTTCATGATTAAAAGTTTTATATAATATTCCAACACACCATTTAATAATTATGTATGCCAAATAAATTCCAGCATACATCCCTATAAATAGTATTATAATCACTATGTTGGGTTCTGACACAGATACAATATCCTTAATTTGAAAGTTAACAATAAGTTCTTTATAATTACCGATAACAATAATAGCAATTACTACAAACAATACAAATGTAATGACCCCTTTAACACCCTGATAACTTACCTTAAAATATTTGTTTTCCATCTTGCCTACCTCCTTAAACATACAGATTTACATTCTGAACATACCAATCTTCCTTTGAATGTTACTGAACCAAGTATCATAGTTCCTACTCTGAATGTAACATTTTTTCTATTAATCAGTTTACCGCCGCAAAATGGGCATTTTTTATTATTCATCCCAGCCTATCCCTTAATATCAATTTCAATATTTTCAGCTCATCAATCTTGCTGTCTTTACAGGGTTCGTTGTGCAAGGAGTGATGGCTAATTCTATCATCAATCACCTTGTTAACTCTGTTCCTTAACATCAGGTTCTCCACGCTTCATCGCCCTGGTTATATCCAGTATTAGCAGCCTCTTTTTTTTGATGTCTTCCCTGATTTGCTTGACTTCTTCTTTTGCCTGCTTTAACTTGCTCTCTTTCTCTTCAATTTCCTTCTGTAATATATCTATTGGGTTTGCCATTTTAGTTTCCTCCTTTAAGTTTTATTATTACCAACATCTTTCATCAACCCCACTTGCAAAATTCAATATTATCATTACAACTTTGTATGATATCCATAGAATTGCAAAATTGTTCTATCTCCTGCTGCTGGCTTCCAAACTCTCCATTCGCTGTGCAATGCCTAAGGTCAACCCATTTACAAAATTCACTATAACCACAATCATATATGCTACTTATTGAACTACAAAATTGCTCTGCTTCCTGCTGCTGTTCACCAAAGTATCCATTAGTTACACATAACCCATCATAATTTATTTCTGTCTGGCATGCTGAGCTGCATCCGTCACCATTTACATTGTTGCCATCATCACAAGTTTCGTATGATGAATCAACTACTCCATCACCACAATAACTTCCATATACTTTGGTTAGTTTACAAGAAGTACTGCAATAATCACAAAATGTGCCATAAAATGGTGAACATAATATTCCGTTGTTTACTCCATTATCACACTGTTCACCTAATTGATTTATAATATTATCCCCACATACATATTTACTTTTACAAACACCATTAGTGCATCCATAAGGGCATAAATAATTTTTATATTTTACTACTCCCCTATTACAATAATATTCCTTTAGTGAATAACCGCTACATCTATCTATTCCAGTAGTATAGGCACTTTTTGTTGCACCTTTCACGTTATAATTTATTCCACCATCACTATCTGTGCATATTGCACTAACTACACCTATCAACAGGGTAAACACCAACAAATTAATTAGTATTATTTTTTTCCACATTTTACACACACCTCTTAACCAAAATTTTTAAGGTCTGTTATATCTTTTAATTTTTTCAACCCGGCACCTTGTGGAAGTTTATAGGCGGCAGTATCCTTCCCCTGAACCATTTCCTGTCTGTAACCCTCCTCTTGCCCCACCTGTCATAAGTTATGAAAGGCTCCTTGCTGAACACCATCATCTCCTGCTCCTTGAGGGACTCAATTTTGTCATATTCCTCCCTGTCGAGATTGTAAGTATCCCCCACCCTTTTCCTGTCTTTTGAGTCCTTCATATAAACACAGCAGATATGTGTTGCATTTTTGTACATCTCCGGATTCAGCTTTTCAAGAGACTGCGTATTCCCTATAAACCCTATATTGTTGAATCTTCCCTGCCTAAATAATTCTTCAAATGCTAAAAATGCATTGTCTTTCTTTTTTCCAATTTCATATATCTCATTCAGCTCGTCAGCAATAATCCACACCCTGTGCTTCCTTTCCTCAGGAACATTGCTTTGATGTGCTACAATCTTCTGCATAAGGTCAGCAAGGTAATTCCTTATCCATCTCTGGCGGCGCGCGGCTGACATATTCAAAACAGGAATTAACCCTGCTTCATAGCACATAATGAATGGGTGGCCTTCCATCTCCGTGCCATCTTTCAGCTTAAGCTGCAATGAATGGGCGGCTTTCTTGTCATCCAAGTACATATTGGAAGTAAACTTCTCCTTAAATATATACTCAAATGTGTTTGCCCATTTGTATATCATAGCCTTCATTCCCTTATCCTTGTGGGCATTTGGGACCTTATCCAACATTATCTCACTTATCTCCTCAGAAGTAGTAACATCTTTTATCTCCTTAATAAAGTCCATGAGGTATCTTATAGTGTCTCCCACATCCATATCCTTTATGCCAAAGGTATAAAATTTGTATTTGTTCAGAAACTCCAGAAAATCTAAGGTTAACAGCAGGCTAATATCCTTATTTTTCATATCTACTTTATGCTTACATGCAAGATACAACTGAATTGCCGGGATTGGCTTTGGCTCATTATTAATTAATGCATTTATCTTGTTAAACTTGTCAAATGCCTGCGGCATGCTTATATCATTAAACTGGTTTAACGGGTCAATGAGCCACCCTACTCTGTCTTCCCATATATAGAAGATTCTTCCTGCAAGCGAGTTGCAACAAATTGATTTACCAAAACCCGGCTCCCCTACCACAATAATCCTTTGGCATACTATATTCTTCCGTATGCATACTATATACTTTTCATCCGACAGGAGTATCGGAAGCTCCTTGATTTCAGCATATTCGGCTTCTTCGCTGTTATCCCCATACTGCCATTTCCTTAAGGATGCCCTGATTCCCTCCTTGCTGAGCGCGAAATCCCTTCTTGCCTGGGTATCACTTTCTTTTGGAGCATCTGCGTCGTAAACTATCCAGGGGCCTACTCCTGAATTTATGGGTGATTTTTGTGGTGGCAGCACATCCTCCCCAACCAAACGAATTCTTCTGTTTGTGGGGTCATGCTGAACCTTAAGCTTCCTATCAAAGACCTTTTCATTGATTCCTACACTGTCCCTGTCCCTCTTCTTTAGCTTGTAATAATACTGCTGCCTCTCCCTCCAGATAAGGTCAGTTCCGGCAAATACAACATACCCCACCTTCTGAAGTTCAGAATAAGACATAAATGTGTATTCTATATTCTTCTCAGACCCAAGCTCCTCACCAATCCTTATCCTGCTGATTAGCCTAGAAATATCGTATTTGGGCTGGCCTTCATATTTAAATATCCTTTTTCCGTTGTTATATATTTCATTGCCTAGGTAATCCAGCCACTGCAAAGCAAAGTCAGATTCATGCATTTTGGAAACAAGGTAATACAGATAATACAAACTAGCTTATTTATATACTTTTAGGTTTTTTCAGTAGTTCCGAAAGTAAAATCAATATTCTAAATGTTCAATATGATAACAAGTAACTTCCAGAAAACCTTCTTTTTTTGTCAATATCACTTCATCTCCTTCTTGTAGCAGTTTATAATCAGGATAACAGATGGGTATAACTGTTTTTGCTGAATTTATTATAGAATTTCCGGAATCATCTATCCTTACTATCTTCCCTTTCAAACTAACTATTTTTGCTGAACACCCAACAATAAGAATGCTCAACAAAACTACAACAAATAACATCTTTTTCATAGTTCACCACTCACATCTTTCATCTTGTTGAACTCTTCCCTTATTCTGGATTGGTTGGCAATCATCTCGTCTATCATCCTGAGCTGGTTAACCCATACTGAATATTTCATCCCAAGGCTTTTCCTGTCTCTGTCAAACTGATACTTCTTCTGCCTGTATTCATTTATAAAATTAAGCTCGTCTCTCACCATCTTTTTTCCGTCTTCTTTAATCTTATTTATCTGCTTCTCTGCCATTGCCCTCTGCTCCTGAAAGCTGTCAAGAGCATCCTTGCCCTGAATATCCTCAAACAGGCTTTCCTGCTCAAGGCTGAAAAGCGCATCATCCAGCCCGGACTGAGGCAGAATATCTAAATTTTTTGCTTTTGACTTTTTTATATAGCGCACAGCAGAATTCCAGGCAAGCAGCAGTATGACAACCACTCCCAATATTATAAATCCATAATATGCCCTCAAAAATTCTTCAATAGTCATGGTATTTCCTCCTTTATTTTATTTGAAGTTAATTTGGGATATTTTAGCTTCTCCCACATATACTCTACAACTCTCACAATATAATGGATTCCTATCACCAATAATAAAACTTCAAAGAATGAAACTAATCTTTCTTGAAATAATATTGATTGTTGTTCTGTAAGCTTTGAGTATCCTATCATCTTCCAGAATATGTGTCCACCCAACAAAATCAATACATACATAATCAAATGCATAAAGTCTTTGCGCTGAAATTTAGCAAAAATATGTTTATACCATTCTTGTTTTTTTATTATTTTAAGCATCTTATTTCACCTCTTAGTTTGCAACTCTAATTTTTGTTAATGTAGGCTTGATATTCCTCCACCATTTCCATAGCATATATGCTTTGTAATGTATTCTGCTTAACATTACAATTAACATCAATAATACCCAAGCTACCAATGGAATGCCTACAATCCACTTTACCCAATTAGGGATGGCCGAAATAAATGGTGTTGTATACTCACTTAGATTGAACCCAGTAACAGCGCTAAACCCTACAAAGACGATTACCGAGTCAAAGAACAGCCATGACCACATCCCCATCATCACATCCTTTTTGTTTATGCCAAAATCCACAGGTATTTTCAAGTCTTCTTTTGCATTGTCAGCAACTCTCACTTTAATGTCCGGGCAGCTTCTGTATCTTGTTTCTGCAACTTCAGCGATAACTAATCTCTGGCCGCAATGCCTGCATTTCTCAATCTCATCTAAAGTGTATCCTAATTTCTTTTCTTGTTTGGTTAGCTGCACATCATATTTATTGCTGTCATAACTGAATCTTTTATTCACAGGAAACTCACTAATCTTCTTTTTGTCCTTTCTTCTGATTAAAGCAGGATTCAGGTCAATAGAGTGGTCAAATGAATAGATAGCGCATGGAATCAAAGCCCTGCCTTTTGTTGCTCCTTTAGGTATATCAATATTCATCCTTACCCTGTGGCTTAAGTTAGTAGGTTCAATGCTGTCCTTAACATTCTGGATATACCACTTGATTGGGTTGCTGAATAATTTATATTTGTTCTTCTTCATAAAAACCACCTCATCATTATTTGTCTATCAAATATATCTTCCGTTTTGGAAACTCTTTATGATAAATTATCAACCAAAATATAGTTATAAAAACAGTAAGCATAATTTTATAAAATTTATCATTTGACCATATCCAAAGAATTAACAGTGGTAACATTATGATTATTAAAATTAAAGTAAATACTTCAAACCCACCAAAATTTTCACCATCCTGATTTTGCCATTCAGTCTTAATTTCTTTCTTAATCATTTTTATACTTTAGAATGTACCCAATTTTATGTATTGTATTGAGTTTTTGAGATGTGTTTTTTAATTCTATTATATGCTCCAACAATTTTCTTTTTGTTTCCAAACTCTTCAGTATCCCATCCAAACCATCTCATTCTTTGTATATACCACTCTTTATTGTTATTCACTAAATCATGGCATTCAACTAACCTTATTCTGCCAAAAGTATCCAAAACCAATTCATTGTTAAACATTTATACCCCTCCTATATTTTATCTCCCTCTCTGCGTAGTATACTGCTGCGGAGCCTGGTATTTTGCGACTGGTGTTCCGTCCGGTGCAATCTCCCATGTCTTCTCTGCAGCGAAGAAAGGCTGCTCAGGCCCCAATCTTGGAACATCCCTCTTCTCGACTTCTGACTTGTGCACATATTCCTCGTCAAAGGTTTTCCACGCCCAAAATGCAGCCCCTGCAAGAAACAATATACTGAACTCCCATTTCTGCCATATGTAGAGTATTGGGAACCCTAAGGCAATGGTGATAATCCATTTAGGGTTTATGGTGGCCATTTTTTTATTTTAGTTCAATAATATACTCAAATATATAATAACCTGCACCTTTGGGTGATTCTATAAACTGCCGCAGTTCATACGATGTTGATGTAACCAAACATTCATTTTGTGGTTTATTATTATAGTTTATACAATCCATGCTAAATTCACGTGTTTTAAATATATCGCTAAACCTTACAAATTCTGTGTTATTAGATATGAAGATTCCGTCTACATAACTAATTCTGCTGAGTTCAAGCATTCCTTTCAAGTAACAATCCAGATAATTACTATTGTTAATCTTTAAGACATTCTGCATGGAATTTACATCAAATCTTGGATAGGTGTATACTACATTTTCCCTCACAACTTTCTCTCTTTGATACTCCGAGAGAATGCTATGATTTAAAATTATTTGGTTGTTTATCTCATCAACACAATAAATTTGAATTGGTTGGTCACCTTTAAGATAGTATTCAACTAATTCTCTTGGTTTCTCCTGGATAGTAATATCAACTTTGGTATTGTTCTTGCTTATGTCTACTAACACCCTTTCACCCGCTTGATTATCTATCCTTATTTCTGATGGGTAATAACTAGAGCATCCACCAATCAATAATACTCCAATCATACATATTAAAGTTAGTTTAGTCAAATTCGTATACCTCTTTTTCTATTGATGTTAAAGTATTCCTATGGCAGTCAAAACACTGTTTCCCATCTTGCCATTTTTTACAATTCTTACGATGTTTCACAATCCTGTCTCTCAGTTTACTGAAAGCTTTTTGTAATGTTGTGTTCATAGTATTGGTTCGCTGAATCCCATTACCTTTATTACTTCTTTTGGGACCTCAACTATCTTCTCTACAATCTTTTCTTTGACAACCTCTTTTACTGCATATACCTTATCTATGCATTTCTTGCATAAAGTTATATCTGCATTTTCAAATACTATCTGGCAGTTGTCACACATCACATCTTCACATTCAGAACAGCCAACTTGACAATCCTCACAAAGGTTAGTTTTTTTACAAGTCTGGCATTCGTAAACATCATCCTCATCAACTTCTTCTCCACATTCGGAGCATTCAACCATTCCTTCTTCTGCCATTTTAATCACCTACCTGTTCAAGTCAAATAGTTTAAGCACTTGTTTGCTGTCCGCACCTAAAACTATTTTTGCGTTGTTCTGCAATGCTATCTGCGCAACTTCCAATTTTTTAAGAAGCTGGGCATTTCCCTTAAAGTGTGCATTAACAAGGTCATAAGCCTTTGCTGCACCTTCTGCAACCAATATTTTCATCTGCCTCTGCCCTTCTGCTGATTTGATTAATGCTCTCTTTTCGCCATCAGCTTTTGTTTCTACTGAGGTAGCAAAGTCAATAGCTGCTCTCTTGGTATTCTCCGCCTGTATAACCTGGTTCATGGTTTCCTGAACTTCTTTTGGCGGGATTATCTCCTTAAGCTCTACCCTCAGTATTTCAACACCCCAGCTTGCAGTCTCTTTTTTCAGAATAGTGGCAATATCTACATTCAGCTTATTCCTTTTAGAATTAACATCCTTAAAAGCCATTGTTCCTATGACATTTCTTGTAGTTGTCTGCGCAAGCCTTGTAATCTGCGGCACAAATTCTGAAACCTTATAGACTGATTTCTTGACTGCGCTTTCATCTTCAATAACTTTATAGTAAACCACTAAATCCACCTTTGCATTTAAATTATCCTCGGTAATAATCTCCTGCGTGTCTATCTCCATCATATTCTCTGTGATATCCACCCTAACCATTTTCTCTATTAAGGGAATCACAAAATGAAATCCCGCTTCTGCAAACCTGTTGTATTTTCCTAGCCTTTCTATTAATCCCCTTTCAATAGGCCTTACTATTCTAACTCCTGCTATCAAAAATAAAGCAACAATCCCACCAATCACATATCCGCTATAAACTGCCATTTTTGCCTACCTCCTCAATTATTTGTTTTTTCATTTTCGAATACCTCTTTTAGTCAGATATGGTTCCATATAGTGTAGCATACCAAAACGAATTTGCCCTATAAGCAAATCTTGCTAACATATTCTTTGTTTCATAAATTTTTAATTGACCAATTCCAGTTTTACCTGCATACTTTCCATTTCCACCAGAAATGCTGAATGTTCCAGAAAATTCCGTATAATCACCTACATTAAATATTTGTACCTGATTTGCTATTGAAGGTTTTTTTGTGCATGTAGTTCCATTTATAGTGTAGGAAAATTTGTCTCCATCGGTATCTATATTATTGATATAACCTGTTGAGTTACCACAATAAACATTTGGGAATATTAATACACCTGACCATTGTGTTGTAATATTTCCATCTAATTGCACAAAATATTTGTTCGGAGCAATTCCTGGCATTGTAGTTTGTATTATGCCTCTCTTACCAAATTTGTCCAATGCCCCCTGCCCATCCAACTTAACAGAACATTGGTCTCCTGTGATAATTCCGCAAGGACTGACTGAAAAATTTCCATGCACAATACTTGACACCGGATATGATAATGCCAATGCCAAATTTGATAAAATTGTTATTATCAACGCACCTATAACCAATATTTTCTTATTCATTTTTTACCTCCATTTACCCTTTCTCAACATATCCCTTAACCAATATATTTAACTGTTCCTTCATAGTGATATCATTATTGACACACTTCTTCTTGAATTTATTCCATAGTGCATCATCCACATCCATAAGCTTCTTAGTCATCTGAGTTAATATAATATTATAATCCCATTATCCATTCTTTGATAACAACAAATAACATGAAAGTTGTAAATATACCCACTAGGAACATTAATCCGTATAAATCATCGCTTTCCAAATATCTTATGCCCGCTTCATCTAATTTAAACGTTTTAGTTATCTGTTCTTCTTCCTTGCCTTCAACCAATGTTAGTCCATCTCTTTTGACATTTATTTGATTCTCTCTAACTTCCCCTACACATTCTCTATTTAAACTTAAATATACATTCTCAAACTTAAATTCCGGAAAGTATTTGTTTACCTTTTCCTGACAAAATTTATTCTCGTCAACATCTTTGAGAGGAAACCACACCAGAAGAAAAACAGATAGCAAGCCTAACGCCAATACTAATAATGTGTAGTTTCTATTAGACAATTTTCTTCTCAGCTTAAAGTAATGCTCTTCACAATAAACTGCACTTTCTTTACATCCATCCTTGCCGCATTGTTGTTTTACCATATTACCTATATTATCAATATTACCCGCTTATATTTATATCTTGCGGTTTGACTTCAAAATCCATCCTATAATTATCCCAAGCCCTACCCCTCCTATCCCTATGGAAGCAGATACAAATGTACAGTAATCCCAGTTTATCATCTTGGCGGGCCTCCTGATTTTAGATGGCATCTGTAACATTTCTTATAGCCGGGTTTTATTTTATTATTGCAGTCCTCACACTTATTGTAAGGCTTAATGCCCCTGAACAGCCCTATGGGGTCCTCATTATCAAATTCATCGTCGCTCATTTTAAATCCTCTTTAAGTTTCTCTTTCTTAATAATATTTCCCAACCTCTCAATAACAAAGTATGTTATCAACTTCCCCTTTTCACATTCCCCACAAGCGGTAACATACCAAGGATTTTGTTTCTTGCATTTGTCACAGAACTTGCAGGTGTAACTAGAGTACACTTGGGCATTGCATCTTTTACACAATCTGGTTGAAGTTCCTGTTCCATGTCCGGGCGCCCACCATCCCTCCATCCATTTAGTAATCCTCTTATGTGGGCATCTATCCTGCAATTCCTTAACTTTTCTGTCAAATTCTTTTTCTAGTTGGTAATAAGTTAAACTTTTTGATTTCATTGTTATTACCTCCCTAATCATTTTAAATTGTTAATCAACCTTTCATAATCTCCTTTTCTTTCATAATCAAGTATTCCGCCTTTATTTTCTGCTAACTGAGATAAAACGGATTTGAGATGTTTGCATGGCTTCTTGCTGTAATAAAATCCTTCACAATCACAACACATATCACCGCCGCTTAAATCAACCAAATATTCTTTTAATCTTCCTTTTGCTCCTCTCTCCATGGACTCATCTATTCTGGTTACTTTGAACTTGCCTTTTCCCAATATCCTATAGATGTATGATTTAACCATTCTTATACTGCATTAGGATACTCATCATAAGTCCTGCCATTAAGCTGTCTTCCACCTGATTTCGACTTTAATCCACCCCATTGCTTGAAGAAAAAGGCAACATTCTGTTTTTTGCATTGGGCTAAAATATTTGTAACCCATTCTCTTTCAATTGGTCTGTGATTTTTTCCAGATTCTCCGCCGACAATAACCCAGTGTATGTTGGATAAATTAAGTTCTCCAACATCCCCAATCAAAGGCTCAAAACTTATGAACCTAATTTTGGCATTTGAAGTTTGCAATAATTTAATCCTATCCTTGACTCTTAAATCTTCAACAGAAGTTCCAAGCCACACATTAGATAATTGCTCTTTGGTCCAGCTATACTGCGCCATCCGTTCCGGTCGCTTTGTCAGTATCTGATAAATATGCCAGTTTGCCTTTTCCATAACTTCCCAAACTTTGTCAATAAAGTCATCGGGCACATCCTTATGAAACAGGTCAGACATGCTGTTTACAAATATCTTCTTGGGTTCCTTCCACTTTAATGGCAGGTTTAAAGCATCCTCGTGCAATGTTAATGTAAATGCATTCCTGTATCTCTTGCTCCCCATTTTCTGCAATCTTAATGCAAGTGTTTCTGCATAGCAATTAGTACAGCCAGCGCTAACTTTAGTGCAGCCTGTAACACAATTCCATGAAGCATTCGTCCATTCTATTTTGCTTTTTTCAGCCATGCTTTTCCTTTATCTTCTTTTCTATCCTCCTCAATATACTGTTTGTCTCAAGTAGTATATCCTTGACCTTTGCCTGCTTCCAGTTCAATATTGCCATATAGACGCTATAGGCAAAGGTTATTATATATCCTACAATCAATATAGTTACCGTAGTTTCCGGCGTTAATGCTGACATTTTAGTTCACCTCCATTTTAACAAAACACCTTGTAGTAATATATGTTGCCTTCCCTGCCACTTAATATATTTTCACACCCACCTATCCTTGCGCAATCCTCTACACTCCCATTGTAGCAGTACTGCCCTCCATAAACTCCAAATGAATTTAACCTTTCAAAGTTGAATTCCATAGGCTGGCAGAATATTTGAGTCCCATTCTCGCATTTTATATCCAACCCGGTTTTTTCAGGTATCTGGATGCTGCAGTTTGTATGACCTACAACATTCCTGGTTGAATTAACATATCTAATTTCAGTTATATTGTTCATTTTAATTTCAGTGCATACAGGCGGTGAGGGCTTTTCTGCAAGTACAACCAACAAAATAAACAAGTATACCACATACTTTCCCGATGACATTCATTTTACCTCCACATCTGTAACTGGGTAGGTTGTAACTCCTTTCCACTCCCTTTCCTGCCGTGATAAGCTTCTGAATATGACATTTCCATAATATATCAGAGATACTTCAAAGATTATTATTGCTAAAATATTTTTGAAGATAAATAATGAATATGCGCCTAATGCTGTAATAATCAAGCAGCTCCAAAACCATCTTCTTTCAAATGTGTTCCACAACCTGTATCTCTTAAGCATTATATCTTACACCCTTTAAGCCTCCAAGCTTGTTTTCTTTCTGCGCACTCTTTACTTATCAATCCCTCAGATTTACAATTCCATTTAATTATTTCATCAAATAAATTTTTACAGTCTTTATCCATTAATTTCTCAACTTCAGTTTTCTCTCGGCATATTGTTTGATTTAATTTTAATAATTCTTTTTTATAGTAATCACATTTGTCTGCGTAAGATGGAATATACTCATCACCAGTTTCATTGGGATAATTTGTAGGTACCCAATCACAAAACCACCATATCGAGTTGTTAATCCATCCAAATTCTTCCTGATAATTTGGATTTGTTTCTTCCACCCAATCAGGATTATTAAGCTCACATTGATTTTTTAGTCTACATACAGACTCTGTTGATTCATAACATGACGCTGTTACCCAGTCTGCATTGGCAGTTAAACTACAATCAATAGAAATATTTGAAAGTATATACCTATCATTTCCTTTCTCGCATTCGTTCTTGAGGCGATAGGTTGTTTGGTTTCCTAAAGAACATGAAATGTTACAATTTACCTTTTGATTAAGGCATTGAGTCGCCCAAATCTCCATCTGGCTCAAACTAATATTAATTTCAGAATCAGAAACCTTTGAAGAACAATTTGAAATCAATTTTATTTCAGCAACATAATCCTCTGGGTGTTTTTCATAATCTGTCTTTGGGCGGGATTTACCACAAGTTATTTGGCAGAATCTTTGGAAATCCCCTGATGTTCTTATTTTACGCTGCTCACAATACATCTCATATTTAATCTGCGAAATGTATTTGCTTTCGTTTGTAGACCAGTTCATTGAGTCTACATATTGTTTTGCTTCGGCTGCGCAATCAGCATGACCCCATTTATAAAAATAATTACAAGCCTCGTCTGCATATCCTCCTGCTTCTTTATCAATGTAGTTATATTCTTCACACTTACACAAATCATCTTCTCTTGGATTGGTGTTACAATCGTCAATATCAAGTTCTGCTTGGGTTTTAGAAAGTTCCCTGATTTGACAACTTGCCACCACAAATAAAATTAAAATTAATAATAAAAATAGTTTACGCATCAATTCCAACCTCTTTTAGTTTATTAATAATAAAATTTGTAGATATAATATCATTATAATTTATTTCGATTAGTTTAATATTATTTTGAATACATAATTTTCTCCTTAATTCATCCTTAGCTTGATTATTTTTTAAAGAATTACTTTTAAAATATGGAACTTCTTTAAAATGTTGCACACCTTGATGTTCAACCACGAGTTTTTTGTTAGGAATATGTATGTCTAACTCTACTCCTTTAAATGTCCTCCTATCATGTATTTTCATTTTTTCCTGTGGAAATAACTGAGAAATCCGTTTAATTAATTCAACCTCCCGTTTATAATTATGACTTACTAAAGGTAATCCTAATTTTTCCCTTCTTTTATTTTCAATTTGCCTGTATTTATCTTTAAATTTTTCATAAACTTTTTTATTATAAATGAGATAATAAGATTTTCGTTTTTGATATTTGTTTTTCCATAATCGTTTTAAATAATCTGGGTCTTCCACTTTTTTCCTTTGCCAATACTCCCTATTTCTTGATTTTTTGCTATCTTTGTTATTTAAATCATATAATTTTTTTGCACAATTATCAGAACATACTTTCCCTGTTACCTTATAAGGCTGGTATTCTTTTTGACAATATGCACAATTTTTTCTTGGTATTAATATTCTTAATTTTAGTGAATATTTATTAGCACTTATTCTATGAAGTTTTAATTTGCATTCCTTATTAAAACAAGTTTTAATTAAATG
Source organism: uncultured Gammaproteobacteria bacterium (assembly GCA_964459095.1). GTDB lineage: Bacteria > Patescibacteriota > Microgenomatia > Daviesbacterales > UBA10151 > CAYWKL01. The sequence goes on along the minus strand of CAYWKL010000002.1, from coordinate 11,735 downwards.
AAATTGTTTTGGTTTGTCGGATTTATAAATAATATTATCACAAAAGTTACACTTTTTAATTTCCATAAACCAATTCTCTTTTTTCTTATGTTTTCCTCTACATTCAGAATATTCATTACAATGTCTGTAACAAGATTTAGTCTTGCAACTATCACATTCCTGTTTATGTTCAAATTTCTTTCCTTTTTTCATCCGTACTTAACCTCAATTAGTTTAAATATTACATCCTCAAACTTAACAATATAACTGTCAGGATACGCGTTAGCATCCCCTTTTGTTGCATACCCCTCGTCAGTTATGTTAACCACCCTATGAACAACCCAGTCATATTCGGGATATTCCAGAGTACTAAACCCTATCACATCACACATCTCTATTTCATCCTCTTCTAGGTTGGTGTACACCGTCAGTGTATCCGTGCAGTCAAACAAAGGCTTCATGCTGTTTGTGCATAGCATCTTATAGTAGCATCCTTCCCTGCACACTTCCTTTTTATCCAATATTTTATCAGGAACATCTGTATTTTCATTCCAGCATAGCATTCTCCCATCTCCTTTCTTGAACGCTTGTTCTTTCCAAAATATTTTTTCTTCATATACTCTATTGGTAACATTTATTAAATCATTAAATCTTGTTACTAGCTGGTTATACTCTAGTTTCAAACTGTCAATCTCTTTTGAGGACAGGTTATCTGCAAATTCACTGCAGTCCTGGGAGACTGAAAAGCATTGTTGAGGTTCATCAATATAGGGTGTAAATTTCTGGATAAGGTACTCGCTATTAAAATAAATAAACAAGATAGTTAGAATTATTAAGCTTAACACTAAAAATAATAGTAACCCTTTTAATATAACTAGTGTTTTATTTTTATCCATCTTCATATCCTCCTCAGGAATCCCCGCTTCGGTTCAAAATAATCTCCCTTTGTAATCAGCTTCTGGATGTGCTCTTCAGCTTTATCCTCTTCTATCCCTTTCTCAGTGCATCTCTTAATTATCTCGTGCCATTCAGCCATGGTGCTGCCATCTGGCATCAGTTCCCTCAGTATGTTATGAATTATTTCTTTCTCAGATATAACTTTTTCCTCTACCTCCTCAAGCTTTGCCCAGCTGAATCCCCCTGCCTCTGATATTATCCCAAGCTCTATAAATGATTTCTTCTTGAGGTTAAACGCAAGGTCCACATCTTCTTCAGTTATATCCCTAAGCCTTAACCTTGCTGCTCCATATTCAAACCTTAGTATGCTTTCAAGATGCCTGAAAGATATCATTGACTGCTCCTCGCTTCTTGGTTTCATCAGCTCAATGAGTTTCTTCTTTATGTATGCAAACAATTCTGGAGATAATATTGGGTTGGGATTACTCCTTCTGCAATATGCCACATACTTCTGAATAAAATTATGGGTAAACTCCGGATTCCAGCTTTTTTTGCTTTTATCATCAGTGTGTCTTCCAAGCATTATATCCATTATCTTTTCCTGGGCTTTTTTGTCAGTTGGGGACACCATCGGCAATATCAGGTCAAACCTATCCTGAAAATCCTTGGGCATATCTATCTGGTTTGCATATGTATCATACGAGGAAAATATCCTGTTTTCCGGGTTTGCTGTCGCCAAATAGCTTGTTTCTGTCTCCAGCTTCCCTTTCACATTGCCCTTGGCTATCAAACATTCCATATCATTCATTGCGTTGTTATGGTCCCCATAATCATCTTTATGTGTTTTATCCACTTCATCAATGACACAATTATGGGCTAACCCCCCAGTCAACATAAAATTATGATTTTCAGGAATAGTGATGTCATACACCTCCTGGCTTCCCGCCCTCTCCACAGAAATTATTTTGTTTAACAAATAATCCTTAGCAGGCGGCCAGAACTCCTCGTCTGTTATCTCCTCCCAAAATTTGAACAGTATATTCATCAATTGCGAGCTTACCCTCTTTTTTTTACGTGAGTACCATATAGAAGAATGTAATCCGTATTTGACAGTTTTGCTTGTTTTAAATTTGATTGAACAAAACCATTTTACATATTCATCATCCATCCAGTCATCATAGCTGCTTATCCTCTTTTTTGGTAAAACGTGGTATAACTTTTCCTTATTCTTGCCAACCATAAACTCTTTGAGCAGTGATACACAAAGATTGTAGCTTGTAAGTGATGATATTATAATTTTATCCCCCCTGATACAACTTAAAATTCCAAAGCGATGAAATAATGAGTTCACTAATATCTGAATGTTTCTGTTCCATTCTTTTGTTTGGCTGGACTTGTTGTATCTTGTCAGAGTCACTGCTATTTCATGCTTAATCCCATACTTTCCTTTCTTGTGGCTAATGCAAGCATCTGTACTCAGAATACCCGCTAAAAATCCAGCATAAAAATCATCAGTAGATTTTACGAGGAGATTGCTCTCCATCATATCTTTTATTTCATTATGCAGCTTCTTATCTGAAAATCTATAAGTAACCCCTTCCTTAAACTTCTGCTGTTTTCCAGCTACAAGATGCTTATTGGAAGGAATATTTTTAACATGTATACTCCTGATTCCCCTTCCAATCAGCAGTTTATGCACATATTCCGACCTTTCTTTGTTTATTATGGAAGAACTGTAAGACATGACATTTCGCACACAATTTTTGGAACCCTTCTTTAAGGAGGTGTTGTACCACACATCTGACAATGCAAATCCAAAAAGCCATCCATCTTCAATATCCTCTCTGTTCTCAAAGTTGGTAATTGAAGTAAAGTAATTTTTGATATAATCCTTTGTGGTTAAGTCTCCAGCAGGCTTCCATCCGCCACTGGTCATTATTCTATGGTCCGGCGTGCATGTGATTGTGTCTCCTGAATAAAGTGTTAGTTGTACAACCTCCTTAACCCCGTTAAAAATAAGTCCGGATACATGCTTCTCCTTCACACCGTCAAAACCAAAAGATAATATCTTATCATCCTGCTTAACATCTTTAATTGATAAAAGTCCCCTGCTAGTCATAATTTTTTGATTGCCTGAGATACACACACCCTTATTAGCCATTGCCACAACTCCTGGATATATAACCCATGCGCCTATATCCTTATCCTGGCTGACTGCAGCCACAAGCCCTTTTCCGGAAGCTGTCGCAGCAGACGCAAAAGAATAGACTGGAGAGATGGAACCTGCTCTTTTGGCTAAGAAAGTTTTCCCGCCTCCGGGATTGCCGATTAACAGGATATGGGTGGTCCCTCTTGATACAAGGTGCCCATTTTCATCATATTTATGGGGGGCGCCAGCTAGCATCAATAAGCATGCTTTTTTTGCCTCTGCAAATCCTTCAACATCAGCAATTGATTCTGCCAGCCTGTTTATTATATCATCCTGTTTTGCCAACATTTTAATTTGTGATTCTTCTATTGTGTTCACCTTGACAGTGTCCCACCCAACCTGCACAAATTCCATTGAATTAACGTGGAAGATGGAATCAAACTCTGCACTGCCGGATTTCTGCTGATATTTGAAGTAGCCGTTTAGAACTACCTTTTTACCTGGCTTTATCTTCTGGTCAACTTCGAGCGAAGTCAGGTCCTGCGATAATATTGCAAGCTTTTCTCTTGCGATACTTCTGTCCACATTCTCCCTTGCCATGAGGTCGTCTATAACTCCCAATTTGATTATGTCCGTGAATTCCTTGTCAATCAAATTCATCTTTCCTTTTCTTCCGCAGTTGCATTTGGAAGGCTCTGTGAACTTGCCGTCATTCTGAACAATAGACATCACCGTTCCACAATTCGAGCACTCAAATTTTGCAGTTTCACATAAGTGAATTATACTGGATGACTTGTTGATTATGCCCGTCAATGCAATAAACTTGCCAACATCCTCTTTTCTTGTTTCCCAAACATTCCTATTCTGTGTATTTGGAAGCCCTGTGAATCTCACTGTTATCTCTCTTTCATCAATAAGCGTTTGAATAGCCTTGTTTGCCATCTTCAAATAATCTTCGGGAGAACCAAGAAGCTCACTGGCCAAGTCAACATTCCATTCTGACAGGCTTGTGAATGATATTATGATGCAGCCTTTAGCTTGTGTCAGCTCCGCCATGTAGTTCTTTGCAAAGAAGTCTGCAAACTCAGATATTCTTTCACTAATCATCTGAAGCAACTCTCCTCTTTTTTATCTTCAAAACCCTGCTTGAGGGTATAGAAACAGTATTTCCGTCCTTGGTTATGAATGTTACAAAGTGGCTGGCTTCAATTATCTTTACATACCACTCTCTCTTTTCCTCATTATCATCCAAGAAAGCAATGAAATCAACAAACTCTTCACTGATGCTTATCACCTCTAAACCTAAACTTAATAATAAACCGCCATCGTGTGGGCCGCAAAATATGGAGTTAGTGCTTGTTTATATAGTTTTTGAATTTTAACTATATCTAACTTATAGGTGATGTTGTGAAATAAGTTATTTTTGGGTTTCGTGTTTTAATATAGCATAATGTATGAAATTCAAATGACGGATTTAAACTATAATTTCCGTCAATGAATCTTTAAATCTGTTATTTAATTTTTATTATCGGATGTGAAAAAAATTATTTTGACTCTAATCTTTTACAAAACTCTATAAATGGGATTTCTATTACATTTGTATTATTATATATCGCCTCACCATAAACTATTTCAACAGTTCCATTTCCATAATATTCGGGTAATGAACAATCTATAACAAACATAGCTGTAATATTCTTAAATATCGTTGAGGAATTATTTATAACTAAATTAGAACAATTCTTATCAACACAAATAGATTGTTCTTGTTTATCACACCCACTAATTAATAGTAATGTTACAATTCCAATCAATAGTATAATTTTTTTCATTTTCGATAATTATCTGTTTAATCTAATGAGGTTAGATTAAACTACACTCTGCAAGCAACATCCAAAGGACTTTCAATGTTCTTCAGACTATTTCTTGTAACTTGTGTGTAAATCTCTGTTGTTCTTGAGCTTGAATGTCCCAGCATCTTCTGAATAAACCTACTATCAATTCCATTCTCTAAACTATGAGTTGCAAAAGAATGCCTTATCTTATGGGGTGACACCCTAACATCCAAATTCAGTTTTCTTGCAGCATTCTCCAAAACTTTCTGAACTGTCTTTTTGGATATATGGGTTTCTGGTCTTTGCTCACTATCAAACACATAGGGGTTTTTGTTATCTCCCTTAGCATTCCTCACTTCTTTATATTTCATCAAATCACCAATAACTCTTTCAGATAGCTTGGTATACCTTTCTTTGTTGCCTTTGCCCTTTACAAAGATTAATCTGTTCTTGAAATCTAAATCAGTCCATTGTACTTTATTAACCTCTCCCAATCTTAACCCACTACTGTACAAAAGCTCTATCAATATTTTATGCTTGAGGTTGGAAGTTATGTTTACCATCTTCATTATCGCATCACTATCAATCGTTTTTGGCAATAATTTTTCCCTTTTTATTTTAGGTATTTTGGTAATTATCTCCTGATTCATAATATTTCTGAAAAAGTAAATTATGCTGTATTTTGCTATGTTCAGCGATGATGGTTTGTACCTTTCCAGGTTGAATAAATACTCCAAAATTTTATCTTGGGCAGGCTTGCCTCTACAAAATATCAAGAAGTTTTTAATATGAAACCTATAAATCCTCTTTGTTGAGTTGCTATATCTCTGTATCCCTATGACCTGCTCGAATGTTTTTAGTTCTTCCATCTTTCAAAAACTCATCTTAGCATATAACAAGTGAATATCTTTTTTACCCTTTTTTTTCAACATCAACAATATCTCTCCTGTTTATTCTTATGATTTTTCTTTTAAGACGCCTTAATAACTGCAATTGTATCTGCAGTTTATATAATGATTTTTTTTGTTTTTTGCTAAATAAACCATCTTTTAATTCATTGAAATATTTTTTTCTACTTTCAATACTTTTATCAATCAGTTCTAATATCTTTATGTTCATCTATACCTTTTTTTTCCTCCTTCTTCTCAACATCAATTTCAAGAATGCTGCCTTTCTTCAGCCCAATAATTTTCCGCTCATCCCTGTTAAAGATTATTCCAAGGGAATTTCCAATCTTCTTTACTATCTTCTGCATCCTGACCATCTTATTCGTAATATTGTGTAATACAGCGTATATTTATACTTTTCGGTTTTAGAAAAGTTTATTAATAAGTCCTGACATCAATTTAAATATAACTTAGAATGCAGTCTTATATGGCAAATTATACCTTGTTCTGTTAAACCTAACTTGTCTCTATGCTTAAAGGCGTGCTACAAATCTAAGTTAACCAAAGAAGCCATCTCAATGCTTCTGGAAATTGAGACGAGGAAAAGAACATGGCAAAGAATGAAGGACTTTTGATTGCTGGAGCCATTATAGTAGCAGTGTTGTTACTAAACCAGCAGCAACAGGCACCTCAGTTACCCCCTCCTAATAGTGGTGGCGGTGGCGGAGACACAGGCACAGGAGTGGACTTGTGCAAGCTTGTTGATGGGCAAGCATCCTTTACAGGGCTAAACAAGCACCTGAAGGGAACAGCTCTTACAACTGATTTTGTAAGGGTTATAAAACAAGGAAGCATTATGGATTTAGGGCAGGTATCAATGAATTCTGGAACAGTGACCCTAGTACCAGGCGCTACATATAAATTGTATTATGGGGAAAATACATCAAGCAACACCCGTTATACAACTGTAGAGAGTTATGTGGCACCATGCCAGAAGGCAACTGACAACAAAGTTGGAGAATTGTGCACAGTGGATGCCAACCCGGCTATCACGGTTTACAACTCTGATGGGCAGGTTTTGACAAACGCAACAAACGTAGAAGATGTTGCGCAAGACGAAGTTGTTGATGTTGAAGTTAAGGTTAAAGCAGGAGCTGACGCATGCTATGGGAACCCAGGGGCGCCAAGCAAGAATGCCATCTGCTTCCAGTACAACTCTACAACCTATGAGTCAGTCAAAGCAGACACGCCTTCAAGCGCGATACCTTACTCTATAGGGAATATACAGACAACTGGATATTCAACAAGCTGCTATCAATTAAACTTGTTGGAAGACACGGCAAGCCAAACTCTAAAGGTTACAGTTAAGCCTGCATCCGGACAGAACCCTGCAGCAAGCAGTTCAGCCAACATCAGCATTATGATTGAAGATGTTGACTTTGATTTGGACCAAAACACACTTGCAGAGATATGGGGATTCCAGGATGAGTCTAACAACAACCTTGGTTCAACAACCATTGCAGGAAGGCACCAAACTATCCAGGTTTCTTAGGAAACCTTTTTTTATTTTTTTTTTATTTTTATTTTTAACGGAGGTGCAAGGTGAAAAATAACGCATTATGGGCAATAGTACTTATAGTCATTTTTGTTTATCTTTCGCAGTCAAATAACAGTTCTTCTGTTGTAAAACAGCAAATTCCAAGTAGTTCTTCGTTGGCTAATCTAATTGAGCCAGATGTTACCTTTACTGGAGTTGATAAATATATAGGGGGTACATCATTGCTGGTAAACGAATTAGTAAGAGTTTTCAGGCTGAACGGAGCGAGGGAAGACCTCGGAACCAAATCATTAAACTCCGGAACACTGTCAGTAACTCCAAATGTAAACTATAAATTCTATTTCTTCATGAACTCATCGGTTCCAAGCACTAACTTTTATGTTGATGTAATGGATTACACCGCAAAGGTCCAGGAGTCTGTTGATAATATTGTCGGAACCGGATGCAGCATAGACACTCTTCCTAAAGTGACAGTGAGGAATCCCACAGGAGCCATCCAGACATCCAGGGCAGGTGCTTACACAATGGGCGCAACGCAGACTGCGGACTTTGAAGTAAGTGTGATATCCCATACTGACAAATGCTATGGAACTCCGGATGCTGCAAAAGGAAATGTGATATGCTTCGGATATGCGACTGCCGACCTTAGCGACATATCAACAAATACAAATTTTGTCACTCCTCCAAGGTCTGTCTTTGACTTGGCGAGAAACACAGACCAGAATGCGCTGAAATGCTACGAGTTCAGCAAGCTGGAAGACGGCAGCAAGGATACGCTGACTGTGAAAGTAACAACCAACGGAAACCCATCCAACAACATTACAATATTCACCGACGACATAGGATTTGATTTGCACAGGAGCACACTGGCAGAGATATGGGATTACACAGATGAAAACGGAAACCAATTGGCTAGGGTCATAAATGCAACGCCTGACGGATTTATATATTTGAGTTAAGAAAATGGAGCAATCATATATGGAAAATGAATTAATTAAATGTGCTTGCGGATGCGGAGAAGAGGCTAATCGTGGTAAATGGAAGTATGGTCACTGGAATAGGGGTAGAATATTCACAGAAGAGCATTGTGCTAAGATTAGTGCTGACAGGAAAGGAAAAACTTACGAGGAAAGATTAGGAGAAGAAAAGGGAAGAAAATTAAGAGAACTTCAAAGGCAAATTAGACTGGGGCGTAAACATTCTGACGAAACAAAGAAGAGAATAGGAATATCCAAACTTAATTGGAATCAAGGAAAGAATTTTGAGGAGATGTATGGGGAAGAGAAGGCTAATAGGATAAAACACAACATTAGCCAAGGTAACATGAACCACAAATCTTGGAATAAAGGGTATACTAAAGAGACACATTCTAGTGTTAACATGATATCCCAATCTAACAAAGGGAAGATAGCCATTCAAAAAGGTAAAACATTTGAAGAATTGTATGGGGAAGAAAGAACAAAAGAAATGAAACGAAGGTTAAAAGAAGTAAATCAAGGAAAAAAGTTAACTCAAGAAATTATAGATAAAGGACGAGAAACAACAAAAATAAGAAAGGAGCAAGGTTTGATAAATCCAGGCACTAAAGGCTATCATCACTCAGAAGAACATAAAGAACATATGCGTAAGTTACTCACAGGAAGAAAATATTCTTGGGGTCATAAGATAAGTGCTACATTCAGAAATAAAACCCCAGAAGAAAAGATAGAAATTAGGAAAAGGATAAGCATGGCTAGACAAGAGAAATCACCTGAAGAATGGAAAGAATTTACAAGCTATAAACCCTACACTTTTGATTTTAGTAGAAAATTTAAAGAGATGATTAAAGAACGTGATAATTATTCTTGTGTTGTATGTAACCTATTTGAAGATGATTGTGTAATCCTATACAAGAAAAAACTTAACATCCATCACATTGATTATGATAAGAAAAACACCTTTCCCCAGAACTGTGTTAGCTTATGTGTTAAATGTCATACACCTACTAATTATAACAGAGACCATTGGAAAACATTTTTTCAGTCATTGCTCAAGGAAAGATATGGATATGAATACACATTAGACCAGAAGATAATACTGGATTTTAGAGGTGAAAGTAATGCCTAAAAATATGCCTGACGATGTCGATTTGTGGTTTATGTTTGGGGCTATCCTCATTTTTCTTATGATAAATTTTTCGATGCCTTTGGCCCAAATTTATCTTGGAATAGTCCTCCTCGGCGCAATGATGTATCTTGTTCCGGTGCAGTTCAACCTATTTAAATGGATACCTATTGTCAAGCAGAATGGAGGACTGCTGATAAAAGTGATTATAGGAGCGGCATTCGGGTTTGGATTCATACAGTTTTACAATAATTTTACGGCAACTCCGATGGCAGCTATTTTTGCTACAACAATCTTCGGGCAGTCAGAGATACTCACTAAGCTGGTGTATTCCGGATTGGTTCCCCCGATAGAAACTGTGTTTTTCTTTGTCACCATACTCGTGTGGTGGGCATGGAAGATAGGAGACAATGTGCATACAGTTGAGCCTTTCTCCGGCACCGGCATAAAGCTGATGGTGATGTTCGGCGCGGTTTTCGTGCTGTTTCACGCGACTGCGAAAGGAATTGAGAACACTCCTGATTTGATTATGACCTTTGCATTCGGCGCACTGTCGATAGGAATGATACTTTATTTCAAGGAAGCAATACAGGCAATCATAATGCATATTGTTGTCAATGCGTCTGCATTAAATGTGTTTGACATATTCAAGAATATCACACTAAGCAGCCCCCTGGTGATAATAGGGGGGTTTGTTGTTGTAGTTTATTTGCTTACAAAAAAGAATGGAATGAAGCTGCCTTTGCTGGCATAACTCACTATCCTTTCTGGAGGGGCCTACCTCGCCAGAAAAGAACTGGTTATCATGCTGCCATGGGTGATGCCTTGGCGCATGGTGACTGGATAACAATAAAATGGCTAAAAATGAAAAGCTCATATGGATTGGAATTGGAGCGGTGATTGTAGTGATGCTAATGACACAATTTAAAAAAGAAATTGGAGTTGGATGTATCACACCAACTAATTATAATAATTGCAACTGGGTATTAGATACTTACAAACAAACTACTGGTCAAAGTCCAACTAAACTATATGTTTTTGGATGGCATACTTCATCCTGCACAGGAAGTAATTATGCATCTTGTATTGATACATCATCAATATCTTGCGGAGGAGATGCAACGGATGTGTTGTTGAATACTTGCAATTATGGCGCAAGTACAGGCTGTGATGGAAATCCTGAAGGTACTATACAGTGTGGCTCATCAGGAGGTTCTGCAACAACTGAAAAATGCATCAATGGTCAATGGGTTACACAACAAACCTGCCAATATGCGTGTTCGCTTGGAAGTTGTCTTTCATCACCATGCACTTCTCCAAATGCTAACATCGGGCAGTTTTCATGCAGGAATGGAGATGTGATGAAATGCACATCAACATCAGTATGGACTAAAATAAATGATTGCGAGGGTTACACAAGTTATACAGTACCTTGCAAAAATGAGAAGATTGCAAGAGCCACGGAAATTGATGCTAAGAATGACTGCACGGCGAAGGTTTGTAACACAGCAGCTGATGCTGATTGTGATGGAAAAGTAGTCAATCAAGAATTGCTTAATTATATTTCACTATGGATTTCAAATACTGTGTCCAATTCCCAGTTGTTAACGTCAATAACTGCATGGATTAATTCATAAAAATGAAAACACCAATAATAATATTAGTATTTTTTTTAATGACAACAACAATAACATTTGCAGCAATACAGAGAAGCCAGCCAGGAGGAGTAACTACAGTGACTTACACTACTAATGGATTAACTGCGGCCAGTTATGGCAAGGCTTATTGGTCTGTGGACGAGAATGTTGCAAGCTGCTCTGTTACAGGCGCATCATGCTCCGGGACAAATGTTGACTGCACTTATGTCGGAGGGGCAATAAGAGTTGTTGCTTACACTCCTGAAGGCGGGGGAGCAATCACAAAATCAGTACAAGTTTCAGTTACTGGAACTGGAAGTTGTGCATTGACTAATGGGTTGGGTGTTGAATCTTATGACGGGATTGGAGGCAGCGCTTCAAGTGTTGGTGGGAGTGCAACTTTGAGTTTAGGTGTTGCTTGTAATAACTCTGCAGATACCAACAATAATTGTGTGATAGATAATCCAGAATTATTAAATTATATAACCAAATGGATAAATAATATTGTGACAAATCCAGAATTATTAAGTTCAATTACTATATGGATAAATGGTGGTTATTAAAATGAACACAAACAAAAACACAGTTTTGATAATCCTCGGAGTATTAGTATTAATATTATTTGTATGGAATGCAAATACTGAAACCAAAAAAGAAGCAGGACCTGGAGGAGCAACAATTACAAGAACC
>CAYWKL010000001.1:94661-100933 GCA_964459095.1 uncultured Gammaproteobacteria bacterium | reverse complement strand
TTACCGCTTGTTCAGCGTATCTTTCTATTTTATTTAACATATAGTTCACCTCCTTTAAAAATTACTCTTAAGGAAGGAGTTAAATCCTCCCTTAAGTAGGTTGCCTAGATCTTACACATCATAATTCTCACAATATGCTTGATTTCTAAATGGAGCGGCATCAATCCTTATATCGTCCCAGGTACCATCTCTTTTTAGAAGCAACATTCTAATCATTGCGATTTTTTGATCTTTATCCCACACTGCAAGATACTGATTCAAATTGTTGCAAATATCAAAATCTCTATTTGCGCACCAGATATTAGCATCACCCTCAGTTGCATGATATCTAATTACTTGTCCAGGAGGAAGAACGTCACCATCTTCGAAAGCAACGATTGTGTAATGGCTTGTTTTCTCAGAACCTAGCCCTTCATCGTATGTGTAAAATTTAAGACCATTTGGATACTTTGCGCTTGCTGGGAGATAAAATATTCCATCACCAGCAGTTCCAACCTGACCATTAGCCTCATACCACCCTCCTTTAAGTACTAAGTTATCTTCTTGTACACAAATTCTAGGTGCTTCTTGAGGTATTTCTGGTGGATAACAGACCTCTCTTGGCTGTTTTGTAACAACATGTCTATATACAGTAGTGTTTAAACCTGAGTCTTCTTGATCCTGAAATCTTGAATTAAAGAAGAATCCTTCCTTAATTTCTCCGCAATCTCCTTCTTGCATATAACCCAGATCTAAAACACGATCTTGGAACGAATTAACTCCTCTTTGTATCACAAATCCATAAGGATTATCCGCTTTTTCCTCAATAAATAGAAAGTCCTTTGTTGGATATCCATTAACTAATTGGGAATATTCACTTACTGTCACTGGACCCTGAACACAGCTTTCTTCTGCAGCTCGATCATAAAAATCCCAAACTTCTCCTGTCCTGTTATCAACAACTGTACTTCTTTCTAGACATTCACCTTCTAAAACAAGAGCTGCTCTAATTAAAGCAGCTTCATATTGATTATTATTGCTTGCCCTAACTAATCTCTCTACCCCAAGAGGTAATAATGGTTCTTCAGGTAAGTTTTGAGCAAATGCTTTGGTGACTTTGGTAGCGGCTTCTAAACCAGTAGCAATTCCACCTGTAGCTGTAGCTAAAGTCACTAATGCACCAGCTCTTCCTAGTTTCCCAAAATTGTGTCTTTTTCCCAGATCAACTCTAGTAAAACGATCAGTAAAATTAGACCAAGCATTTAAAGCCCTTTCTCTAAGGCCAAATCCTTGTGCTACTCCTACTGCAAAATTATCAAAATTTGTTCTTTCCATTGTTCACCTCCTAATATTAATCTTAAACTCTAGCTTTTCTATAAAGAAAAACTGAAGTTGCTAGTAATGCGCCTGAACCAATAAGTACTAAAATTGCACTTGCTGGACCTGTTTTTGGAAGCTCTTGTACAGGAGCTAAAATTTGGTTTTCTATACAAAATACAGATGTATCTGAGCTAAACTGACTATTTGCTTGAGTTTCTGCATAGTTTGTTACACAAGAGAGTACATCATCTGTAAGTTGCGATTTAGGTTTAATTTTTCCTGTTATTTCGTATTCACGAAACTCACCTGGCTTTAATCTATCAATTGTAAAGGATAAAGTTTTTGTTTTTTGATCAAATTTCCCGGGACCTGATACAAAATCAGTAAAATTTGGGAGCCTATCTCTCACCGCTATATTAGTAAGTTCACTGCTTACGTTATTAGTTATTTTTAAGCGGAAAATTATTTTTTGATCTGCTAAAAAGTGGGGATTACTTGCCTCAAGGTTTTCTACAAATTGCCCTGTTGATGGATTTTTAACAAACTTTTCAATTACTAAATTGGCTGTTGGGCAATCTGCTCCATAAACTGATTGGCCATAAGCTGATACACAACCAGTGTCTGCAAAAGCTACGTTTGGCAGGGAAAAAAGTGCTAAAAGGACAAAAATTAAAAGTGATAATATTTTCTTCATAATATTCTATCGGGCTCTTTCAAAAATCAAAAGCAAATAACTACTAATTACTATAAGGCAGTATTATAGGCTAGATAATACTAAATGTCAAGTTATCTGTCAACCTATAGATACTTTACTATTTAAACCCAACTTTAAACTTGCTTTGCCAAAATAAGTAATCTATTCCAATCTGTCCCAGGTGGCCAGCAGGTTTGCAAGATCAAATCTGCACCAGAGTTTCTTATGGTTTCTATATCATTAGCCTCAGTTATTAGTTTATTCTCCACAATATATTTATAACTTTTGCCGTGATAATCAATTATTATTTCATCACCAAAGTCTAAATCCTTGGCTGCATAAAATTTGGCATTGTATTGCAGTATATTAACAGGGGAGTCTGTGGAGTGAGAGAATAAAAATATAGTCCCTTGCTGGCCTGGTAAATAAGAGCCTTTAGCATGGGCTACACCCCGCATTAATTTTTCGTTATAATCATCCGGCGAGGAGGGATCAACATTAGGAATAACATCCGATGTTATCCCAATTTTTGGAATTGTAATAGAAAAATTTAAAGGAATAGGATCCAACTCTTTTTGAACTAAAAATTTATCTATTTCAGATTGATTAGATTTAACTTGGTTTAATATTTCTGCTTGTGGTTGGGTTTGCTCTAGTCCAAGATTTAAGTTCTGTTTTAGGTAGTTTAGCCTTAAGTTAACTTCAGCAAAAGCTACAGGTAAAGCTAAACTGGAAAAACCTATTAAAGAAACTAAAAAGAAAAACACAGCCAAAAATTTAAAATTTATTAAATTAAGTTTGGATCTTTTTGAAATATACTTATTTTCTAACCATTGCCTGTTAGTTACATTTGGAGTAGAAGTATCTGCAATAGGTTTGGTGTCTCTAACAGGGTTTGAGAAAAAAAGGACTCCTTCTACTTTCTTTTGAGTCCTTGAGTCAAATAAATTTATTATAGATTTAGCCTTAAAGGTCTTTATAGTAGCCATAATGAGAAAATACAAGGGCATTATATCAAAAAAGAGAAATAATATCTACTATAAGCCTTTCGTGCTCTCACAAGTTCGTGCACTGCAAGGCTTGCGAGTATTGCGCTTACTCTAATGATCGTTGTCTTAGAGTAGACTTCATACTCTTGGGTTAGTATCTTATTCTTTTTTCTACTGTTATCCCGCCTAATTTTTGGGAGGCTATAGGGTAGGAGAAGGTGTTTTGGCGGTCAATAAAGGCTTTTAATCTCTCAGGATGAGGGGGATCAACCTCTTCTATGGTATAAAGCACTCTTACATTATCTTTTTCAGGCAAGTATCCGTATTTACCCTTGCCATACCAAAGTAGAAGATAATCATAAGTATAAGGGATAACAGGAGGTACATAAGCATCAACATTGAATTTTTCTCCTTTTGCATCTTTGTAAACTGCATCAATAGCAGCCTTTTGGTTTGAAAAATTGATAGTTTCACTCTCAGGAAAGCCCTGTGAAAGATAGCCTAAGGTTATGTTTAAATTTATGTTTAGAAAAAAATAAATAACCAAAGCAGCGAAAGGAATTAAGTAAACCCTTGTGAACCAAACTGAGAGTGCAAACCCTAAAATTAGATAAAGTGCAGGTAAGCTACCTGATAAATAATAGCTCCATACCTGATTGTTATTACCCTGATAAAATATTAAGCCTACCAATGGGGAAGCTATCCAAAGGAGAAGTATCCCAATTCTCCAGGCATTGGGTTTTACTTCTTTTACTTTATCCTTTGCAAAAATAGCTATAGTTAATATAGAGACTGCGAGTCCTGCAATAAATAAATTCGGGTTTATTCCTAAAGAGTGTGAATAAGTGTTTATATAAAATGGTACCCTCTGGCTGATTACCTCAAAAATAGAAGGTCTGAAGCTTTTTTCCTGTATAAGGAAGTTATAAATGTTTTTAGTAATTAGAAAGTTATGTCTTAAATCAAAAATTAACTGGAATGAAGAAATTGCCAAAAATGAGAAAAAAGAAACAAGAGCCCACTTTAGGCTCAATTTAATCTTAAAGAGTATAAAACTTAAAAGTATTGCAGGTATAAACCAAACAGCTGAGGCGGCTTCAAGCTGAAGTGAAAACGCTAGACTTAAGGCTAAAACAAATGCCCAAACCCCTGATTTTTGCTGTTTTAAAAGTACTAGACTTAAGATTATCATGCTTGCAAAAAAAGGGAGAGGAGAAGGATTAGCTAACCATCTAGCAAAAGTTATCCCGTCCCAGGAAAAGCCAAAAATTAAAGCTGCAATTAAGCCTGCTAAAGGGTTAAACAGCTTTTTCCCTGTAAAAAATATAGGGAAAATTGCCAAAGCATTAAGAGTGGCAATAAGCGTGGCTGCCGTTGCTGGATTCCCATTACCTAATAAATACCCTGGAGCTAAAAGATAATAATAAAATGGACCCAAAAATATTCCTTCTATACCTGTTGTAGGACCAATTAAAGTGAATTTGCCGTTTCTAATGATCTCATAAACTACTAGGGCATCTCTAGCGCTGTCATAATAAAATCCTAAAAGATCATTTAAACGATAGATTCTAAAATAAAGACCAAAGGCAAAAATTAAACCCAAAGGTATAATCCAAGGCAAATTCTTTTTTAAAAAATTAGTCATATGTTAGAAAACAGTATATAGAATATAGTATATTGTATATAGAAGAATAATGACTAATCAAAGAGTGCTTTCATTCAAGTATGCATATGAAGGTATAGTTGCTGCTTTAAAAGAAGAGCCAAACTTAAAAATTCATATAATAATTGCTTTGGCAATTATCGTGCTTGGATGGTTTTTAAACATAAGCAGACTGGAGTGGCTAATTTTAACATTAACAATAGGGGTAGTAATTAGTGTTGAGCTTACAAACACTGCTATTGAGGCTTTAGTGGACTCATTTACAAGCGAGAATCACCCAGGAGCTAAAAAAGCTAAAGATATTTCAGCAGGAGCAGTTTTAGTGGTATCGGTTATGGCAGTCGTAATTGGTCTAATGGTCTTTTTGCCTTACTTAATATAATTTTCTCTCGTCACATCTGAAAAAATCGCTCGCCCTTCCACGCGTCTCGCTTGGGTTTGTTTCGTACCAACGTGCGATGTCATTCCAAGTATTATCTCGACTCAACTGCACCACATTTTTTCTAGATTGTGACTTCGCTCAACTCCTCTAATTTTGACATTTGACATTTGATTTTTGAGTTTTTAAAGTATGTGCCAATATAGTGTGACTAACCCGCTTTGGTGGTCAACAATCACCCCTTTTCCTACAGGGGAGCCTCCTGAAATTTGATATGGGCATAAAGCAGATGTTGCATAAGCTACACCTTTTTCTGAAGCCATAATTGGTCTTCCTACTCCCTCGTAGGACTTTGGAGCTATGTCTAAACCTGTATGTGTTCCTAAAAAGTAAACCTCCCCATACTCTGTTGTAATTTGGGTATCACCAGGATAACCTTGAAGCGGCGCCCCTAAGCTACCATTATCTAAGAAGTTATGGGGGTTTGTTCTTTCTCCAGAAACTGCGGATCCTTCTACTTTTGCATTCTGAAAAACTTCAAAATGAAGATGTGGACCTGTGGAACACCCGGTTGATCCCATTCTAGCTATAACATCACCTTTCCCTACATCTCCAATTTTGGCACCGATATTAGAGATAGCTTGGCTGATTGAGGCAATATCAGCCTGAAGTTGTCTTATTAAGCCTTGATATCTTACTTCATCATTTTGGGTAACTTTTAGTAAATCCTCTTTTGCTTTTTTTTGCTCAGCTAGTTGAGTTGAGTAAACTTCAAGTTCTGCCTGGAGTTTTTTTTGCTGCTTCTCCCGCTCCTCTTTATCTATCTTTTGATCATTAAAGCTTGTTTTTGTGGCTTGTAGCTCATAAAGCACTTTTTTATCATGGGTTTGAACTATTTGTAAATATTTAATGGTCTCAAGTAAATCAGTAAAGCCTTGAGATGAAAAAACCAAATCTAGGCCGGAAATATTACTATATTTATAAGTTTTAACAATCCTTTCTAAAAGTATTTTAGAAAGATTATCTACACTGCTAGAAAGCCTATTAATTCTTCCATCTAAATCATCAATTTCTTTTGAAAGTTTCTCAATTTGAAATTTTGTTTGCTCAATTTTTAACTGAGTTAAATTAGTCTGAGTATCAATATATTGAAGTTGTGATTCAAGAGTTTTCTTCTGGTTTTTTATTTCTTTATTCTGTTTTTCTACTTTTTTTATCTCTTCTTTTTTTTCCTGAAGTTGTCTGTCT
>CAYWKL010000001.1:0-94651 GCA_964459095.1 uncultured Gammaproteobacteria bacterium | reverse complement strand
CATACCCAAACACCAAAACTGGAATCAAAAAAACTACCAAAGTAAAGATCAAAGATAAACCAATGGCCCTTTTTAGAAAGTTAAATTTAAACATTTAAAAAAAGTTAAATCTTTAGGTGACGTCTCACAGCACCATATGAAGCAATTAAACCTATTAGTAGTGCAACTAAAAGCTCAATACCCAAAAGAGAAAGCATCAAAAGAGGGGATACAGGAAAAAGTTTTATTTCTCTCAAACTTCCTTCTAGCATTGGAGAAAAATACCAAAGTATTAGATAAGAAACACCCCAGGCAAAAAATGCACCCAAAACAGCATAAAAAATCCCTTCAAAAATAAAAGGAGCCCTGATAAACCAGTTTGTAGCTCCAAGAAGCTTCATTATTTCTATTTCCGACCTTCTAATTCTAATTTTAAACCCAATTACCATAAGGATTATTAATGTTGCAAAAATAGTTAAAAATCCTACAGCTGCCCCACCAACCAAACGTATCAATTCTGTTCCACGACTCAGGGTATCTATAACATCTTTTGGATAAACAACCTCGTCAACAACAGGTTCAAGTTTTAGAACTGCTGCTATAGGTTCTAAATCTTTTGGATTTAGGGCGGAAATCTCCAGCGAGGAGGGCAATATATTTGCTGTCACAAGTTCTAAAAGTGTTGGATTCGCTTTGTTTCTTTCTCTATAAATAGCTAGAGCCTGCTCTTTTGAGACATATTTTAAGGATTTTACTTTGCCTGTAGAAGTCAGAGCATTTTTTATAGCCTCAACGTCATCACTGCTTGTATTATCTTTGAAAAAAGCTATAGCTTGGGGTTTGCTCTCATAATATTGCAAAATTGTTTGTGAGGAATAAGCTAAAATTAAAAAAACACTCAAAACTAAAAAAGTTAAAAACATAACCATTGAGGCAGCCAAAGCCTGATAGGGTGTTCTTCTTATATTACGTTTGGCATATTTAAAATAAATCATTTTTAGTGAATCTCGTACTTACCTTCTTTTTTATCTTTTATAATTTTGCCTCCTCTTATTACTACAACTCTTCTTTTTAAGGTATTAACGATTTCAACATTATGAGTTGCCATTATTACTGTTGTTCCCCAGGAATTAATCTCACTGAGAAGCTGTAGAACCTGCCAAGAGGTATTAGGGTCCAAGTCTCCTGTTGGTTCATCTGCTAAAAGCATTTTGGGTTTTCCTACCATAGCTCGGGCAATTGCTGTTCTTTGTGCTTCCCCACCAGAAAGCTGCGCGGGAAATAAGCTCTTACGATCCCAGATCTCGAAAAGCCGTAAGATTCTCTCGACTTCTTTATTTATTTCTGTCTCCGGAACTTCTCTGACCTCTAGAGCTAGAGCAACATTTTCGAAAACAGTCCTATCATCTAAGAGTTTAAAATCCTGAAAAACAAACCCCACCTCTTTTCTATATTTTGGAATTTCTGAAGACTTAAGCTTACTTAAATCTATATCCCCCACTAGAATTTTACCTGTAGTTGGAGGGTATTCTCTGGAAAGAAGTCTTAGTAGTGTAGATTTTCCTGCACCCGATGGTCCGACAACAAAAACAAACTCCCCGCCCTTAAAACTTAAATTAATATCTTCTAAGGCAGTAATATTGGAGCTGAATTTTTTAGAAACATCTTCAAACTTTATTATCATTCATTATTTTTCTTCAACCATACCAACATCCATTAACCAGCCTTCTTCAATTGCTTTTTGTGTTTCCCCAAATACTTTTACCTCTTTTCCTTCAAACTGAGTTAGGTCAACAACAGATGAGGTTAATGCAACTGGCACTGCACCCGCCCTTATTAAAAAGTGTGTTCCTTCAACATATTCACTAGGATTTTTTGGGGCCGGCCTTTTTTGGATTTTACCCTCAGCAAAATCTCTAAATGTTTTTGTGTCTTGGGTTGGGGTTTTTGGGGTAGCACTCAAATTTATTGTAGCAAATTTATTGCCCCCAGTGGAGGCTAATAAATATCCTGTCCCCACCCCTGCAATCAAAGAGACTAGAATAACTATTCCTAAAACCTGAGCCCAGTTGGACAATTTAAATTTTTTTAAAAAAAACTGGTTTTGTGATTGCGGAGTCTCTTCCATTTTTAGATGTAACTAATATTGTAACAAAAATGTAGAGTTAAACAATACCTAAAGCTTTGTAACTTCTGCTTCTATAAAGGAGTCAAGATCACCATCTAGAACGCTATCTGTATCAGAGGTTTCCTTTTTTGTCCTTAAGTCTTTTACCATATGATATGGGTGTAGAACATAAGATCTGATTTGAGTTCCCCAGGTGCCCATTGTTTTTCCACCTTTCAGCTGATTTTCTTTTTCTTTTTCCTCTTCCTGTTTTTTTAACCAAAGTTTTGCTCTAAGATGTTCCATTGCATTTTCTCTATTTTGAAGCTGAGATCTTTCAGTTTGGGCTGTTACTGTGATTCCAGATAATTTATGTTTTAGCCTTACAGCAGTGCTAACTTTATTTACATTTTGTCCTCCTTTACCTCCTGATCTAAAAGATTCAAACTCAATATCTTCAGGGTTTATCTCAACTTCACTTGTATCTTCAATAACAGGGAGCACCTCTACTAAAGCAAAAGATGTCTGCCTTAATTTATCAGCATTAAAAGGAGACTTCCTAACTAATCTGTGGGTTCCTGCCTCATGCCGTAGCAGTCCAAAAGAAAAAGGCTCATGAATTATCATAGAAATAGACTTAAAGCCTGCTTCCTCCCCTGGGGATTCATCTGAGATTTCAAATTCCCAACCTTTTTTCTCAAAATATCGCTGGTACATTCTAGAGAGCATTGCAGCCCAGTCCATGGCCTCAACTCCTCCAGCGCCAGAGTGGATAGATAAAATAGCCTCTGAGGCGTCTGCGGGCTTCGACATAAATAATTTTAATTCAAAGTCTGATAAAGATTTGTCAATTTCGGAAATTTCTTTTTTTAAATCCTCCTCCATAGAAGGTTCATTTGAAATTTCCACAGCATTTTGGATTCTTGATGATAATTGTTCTAATGTGGCTAACTCGTTTTGTTTTTGCGAGAGTTCTTTAGAAACTTTTTTAGCAGAATCTTGGTCAGACCAAAATCCAGTCTTTATAGTTTTAGCCTCAAGCTCTCTAATTTCTTTTTTTAAGGTATCAGTATCAAACTTCTGCTTAACTTTCTCAAACCTAGATTTTAAATCATTGAGCTGTTGCTTTACTTCATCCATGGAGAAATTATAACAAACAACTCACTCCGCAGGTGTCAACCTATTCCACCCCGGGGGTGTAAAGCTAAGTAATCCAGAAGATTGTTTTGCTGTATTTACTATTAAAAGAAGATAAAGTAATCTCAAAGGACAAAAATTTTTAAAGGAGGTGAAAAGAATGGTTTTAGGAATAGAGTCTGTAACTTTGTTTAGTGAGGATGCAAAAAGCTTAGCTAAATTTTATAGGGAAAAGGTTGGTTTAACTCAGACTGTGGAGGCAGAAATGGGAGAACATGGGGAAACAGCACTTTTTGGATTTGAATTTAAAGAAGGAGCAGGGTTTTATATAGTTGACCACGCAGATATTAAAGGCAAAGCAAAAGAGCCAAAAAGAGCGATAATAAATTTTGAGGTTTCTGATATTGAGAAAAAAGTTAAAGAACTAAAAGAAGCAGGGGTTAAACTGATTCAAGACATTTATCATGTAGAAAACTATGGTCATATTGCTACTTTTGAGGATTCAGATGGAAACTTTTTCCAGGTTGTAAAAACTAGAGCCTAAAGTGGTAGAATCTGAACATGGTTTTAAGGATTGACTCAAGCGATAGGAATGTAATTAAAGTTTTTCTGAAAAAAGGGGAGAGAGCTCTAGATAGTTTATTTGATGAAAACAAGTATGGCTCACAAGTACTTTTACCTTTGATTAAAAAGCTTTTAGAAAAAAATAATATAAATTTTAAAGATTTAAAAGGAATTGAAGTAGAATTGGGACCTGGTTCTTTTACTGGCTTAAAAATAGGGGCATCTGTTGCAAATGCTCTAGGATTTTCATTAAATATTCCTGTTAATGGTAAGGATCTGGAAACAGACTTACATTATAAATGACACAAAAATAAGCGATCGTATAAATTTGTGTGAACCCAGAATCTTAACATAGTCATTAATTTCTTCATTATTAAGATGTTATACTTTTTATATGAAGCTTGCTCATTTTTTCCTGCCCCATCCAGAAACTCACAAAAAAGCTCATCTCCTGTCTTGGGAAGCTATATTAATTTACTCTCTTTTAATAGTTTTCTTGCAGGTTTCTTTTAATATTTTCTCTTTTATAAAACCAGGAGTTTTAGGAATTAACTCTAATATAGAAAAAAATGAAATTATAATACTCACAAATGAAGAACGTAAAAAGATGAATCTTCCCTCACTTAAGGAAAACAGCTTCTTGGATGAAGCTGCAGCTAAAAAGGCTCAAAATATGTTTGATGAAAATTACTGGGCTCACTATTCACCATCAGGGAAAGATCCTTGGGGATTTATCACAAGTTCAGGTTATAGATACTCATATGCAGGGGAAAACTTAGCAAGGAATTTTTATGAATCAGATGAAATAGTAGCTGCTTGGATGGCATCTTCTTCCCACAAAGATAACATAGTTAATCCTAATTATAAAGAAATAGGTATTGCTGTAGTTGAGGGAACTTTAAAAGGAGAGAAAACAACTTTAGTAGTACAAATGTTTGGTTCACCGATTGAAGGGATAGCAGGTTCTACGCCTTCGCCTGTAAGTATTACTAAAGAGGCTGCAAGTTCGCAAAGCCTTGGAATTTCCCAGTCCTCCACACCTTTAAAATCACTTGATCGTTATGCAGCTTCGAAAACAATAGGTTTCTCATTTCTTTTATTTTTAGGGGGTTTAATCGCTATAGATATGATCGTGATGAGAAAAAGGGGAGTTTTGAGAATTTCATCAAGACAACTTCCTCACTTGGCTTTGCTAGCAATAGGTGCGGGTGCTTTCATTAATATGAGACCTGGTTCAATATTATGAGAACTAAGTTCATTACAAAACACAGTTTTAATTTTGTTTATCTTTCTTTAGCTTTAATTTTTTTGGCAGTAATGTTTTATTTTAAAGATGATTCAAAAATTCAGATTCAAATTGTTGTAGCTTCAGCAATTGTTTATGTGGCAACCGCGCTTTGCACACACCACTTTGACAAAAGTTTGACATTTGAAATTATAGTTGAGTATATTCTTTTGGCACTGCTTGTATTAGTTTTATTAAGCGGGCAGCTAATCTAGTTAATAGTTTTATGAAAGGTGTTATTTTAGCAGGGGGGTTGGGGACAAGACTTTACCCTCTTACCTTTGTAACAAATAAACATTTACTTCCGGTTTATAACAAACCGATGATTTTTTATCCTATCCAAACACTTATAAATGCGGAGGTTAAAGATATTTTAGTTGTTACAAGTGGTCCCCATGTTGATCATTTCTTAGGAGTATTAAAAGGTGGAGAAAAACTTGGAATTAACCATCTTGAATATGCTTACCAGGAGAAACCAGACGGTGGCATTGCTGATGCACTCTCGCTTGCAGAAGATTTTGCAGATGGGGACTGCCTAGCAGTAATATTAGGAGATAATACAACAGATGCGAATATTAAGACTTCAGTAGAAAATTTTAAGGACGGTTCGTTAATTTTTTTAAAAGAAGTATCTGATCCAGCAAGATTTGGAGTTCCAACTTTTGATCCAGAAGATAAATCCAAAATAATTAAAATTACTGAAAAACCAAAAGGAGCTCCTGATAGTAATTTTGCAGTTACAGGGCTTTATATCTATGATAATAATGTTTTTGAATATATAAAAAAGATTAAACCTTCAGATAGAGGGGAACTTGAGATTTCTGATGTAAATAATTGTTATATTGAGGATGGGAAGCTAAATTGGGCACTTTTAGAGGGATTTTGGTCTGATGCAGGGACTTTTGATACCTTACTTGATGCAGGAAATTATTGGGCAAAAAAGAAGATTTAAGATTTATGAAATTATTAGTAACTGGTGGAGCTGGGTTTATTGGTTCTAATTTTATTAGGTTTTGGTTAAAAAATCATCCTGATGACAAAATAGTAAATTTGGATAAACTAACTTATGCAGGGCATTTGGAAAGCTTAAAGGATGTTGAAGGAAGTCCTGACTATGAGTTTGTAAAAGGTGATATAGCTGATGAAGAGCTAGTTGAAAAAGTTATGGATGGAGTGAATGTAGTAGTTAACTTTGCTGCTGAGTCACACGTTGATAGATCAATAATAGACCCTTTTACTTTTGTTAAAACTAATGTTTTAGGGACAACTGTTTTACTTCAAAACGCACTAAACAAAAAAGTAAAAAGATTTCACCATATCTCAACAGATGAAGTTTATGGGTCTTTAGGACCTGACGATCCTCCTTTTACTGAAGAGACTCCCTTTGCCCCGAGGAGTCCTTATGCAGCCTCAAAGGCCTCAGCAGAGGAGATGGTTATAGCTTATTTTATTACCTATGGTTTGCCTGTAACTATAACAAATTGCGCAGATAACTATGGTCCATACCATGATCCAGAAAAATTAATTCCCCGTTTTATTACTAATCTAATTGAAAATAAAAAAGTTCCTTTAATGGGTAAAGGAGAAAATATTAGGGAATGGTTGAGTGTTTTAGATCATTGCAAAGCAGTTGAATTAGTTTTAGAAAAAGGCAAAATAGGAGAAAAGTATTTGATTGCTGGAACTGAGTTTCCTAATATTGAGGTTACTAAAAAAATACTTAAGGAAATGGGTAAAGATGAAAGTAGTATAGAGTATATTCCACACCGCCTTGGACATGATTTTCGCTACAGCATTGATGACAGCAAAATAAAAGCTTTGGGATTTTCTCCATCTGTGAATTTTGATAAAGGTTTAAAAGAAACTATAAAATGGTATAGGGAAAATGAATGGTGGTGGAAGCCCTTAAAGGAAGGCAGACCTAATATAGATCCGCAAAATCAAAAAAAATATGAATCCTGATTTGAGAGAGCGAGCTAAAAAATATATTAAGCCAACAGGGATCAAGGGTTTGTATTTAATTGAGAGGGAAACCCGCGAAGATGAGAGAGGTTTCTTTAGAGAGATTTTTCATTTAGATGAGCTAAAAGAGATTACTGGAGTTGATTTCCAGGTTTTACAGGCAAATCATGCTTACTCAATTCCTGGTGTAATAAGGGGTTTACATGCTGAGAGGTGGAATAAATTAATTTATCCAGCTACAGGAACAGCATTTTGTGCATTTGTAGATATAAGAGAAGATAGCGAGACTTTTGGGAAAGTTGAGACATTTACTTTTTCCGACGGCAGCAGAAACGCACTTTTTGTTCCTATTGGATTGGCAAATTCAGTGTGCGCTTCGGGAGATGATGCTGTCGATTATATTTATCTTGTTGACAGTTATTGGGATGGGAGTGATACATATGCTGTTGCATGGGATGATCCTGATTTAAATATAGACTGGCCAATTAAAAATCCGATTATTTCAGAAAGGGATAAAAATAATCCAAAATTAAGGGATTTATTTCCAGAGAAATTTAAATAGTTCTTTGTGTCATCCCCGATCAAATCGGGATCCATAAATAGATTCCCGCTGGAGTTTACCCCGTACCTCGATACGGGGCGGGAATGACAAGAAAAGGTAATAAAAATGACAATTGATAAAATTTTAGTAATAGGACCTGGTTCTTTAACTGGTTCAAGATTTATTGAGCTTTTAGGTGAAGATGTTGAAGTTTGGGGTGCAGGAGGAAATTTGGATGCGAGTTCGATTAAAGATTTTAAATCACTAGATATTACAAGCCCCCAAAATGTTTTTGATGTAATTTCTGCTTTTTCAGGAAAATACATAATAAATTTTGCAGGTGCAACAGCTGTTTCTGAAATTGAAAAAACCAGGCCAAAAAGTCCTTTTGATCAAAGTGAGTTAGAAGCTAACAGTGCATACAGAGTTAATGTGATAGGTACAAAAAATATCTTGGAGGCTTGTCAAAAAGCTAGGAAATTTCCAGTATTTTTATCAACAGGATATGTTTTTGACGGTAAAAACGGTCCTTACCGTGAAGATGATAAACTTTGTGATGATCCATATGCAGTAAGCTGGTATTCCTGGACAAAAATTTTGGCAGAAAATGAAATAAAAAACTCTGGTATTGAATGTTTAGTAATTAGAATTTCTTATCCATACAGAAGCGAATACAAAGGAAAAAAAGATTTTGCTAGAAATTTTTTAAATATTTATGATCAAGTAAATAATGGTGAGAGAGAATCTTTCCCACCCATATTTACAGATCAATTTTTAACACCAACTTTTATAGATGATTTAGTTCCAGGAGTTTCTCTTTTAATCGAAAAAGAAGAAACAGGAAGTTTTAATATAGCTTCGCCTGAGGTAACTACTCCTTATGAGTTTTGTTTAGAGCTTCTTAGGGTAGCCCGAAGTGTTGAAAACCCAGAGGAAGTTGTCCCAAAAGGCTCGGTTTACGATTATGAAAAAACTCATCCAGAGGCTGCAAAATATCCTATCAAAGGGGGAGAGAAAACAAATAAAATAGAAAGTTTAGGCTTTAAACCAACTTCCTGGAAAGCTGGAATCCAAAAAGCATTCGTAAATACAAAAAAAGAAGAGGTGTAAAGCTAAATCACCCGGAGGGTGTAAATTGTAAAGAATAAAGTATTAACTCCCCCCTAGAAATTATTATTGTTAACTGGTATAAAAGATGCAAGCATAATTTTAAAGAAATGACAAAGAAGGCTTTTATTACTGGGATCACTGGACAAGATGGCTCATATTTAGCTGAGTATTTACTTGGCTTAGGTTATGAAATTGCAGGATTTGTTAGAAGTTCATCCACAGGACACTTAGGAAATGTAGAAAATTTAAAAGGAGAGCTCTCATTTTATAGAGGCTCTTTAGATGATGAAAGAAGTATTGAAGCAGCTATATCGGATTTTAAACCTGATGAGATTTATAATTTAGGGGCTGAGGCTGCTCCAGCTGACTCTTTTTTTAGAAAAGTTTATACCTCAGATATAAATGCTCTTGGGCCCCTAAGAGTATATGAGTCAGCGCTAAGGCTTAAAAAAACAGGAAAAGAGGTAAAAGTCTATCAAGCTTCAACTTCAGAAATGTATGGAGCTCCAAAACAAATTCCCCAGGATGAAAACACACCTTTCGTGCCAAATAACCCTTATGGAGTGGCAAAACTTTTTGCACACCATAATGGCAGAATTTATAGAGATGGAACAGATAATTTGTGGGTTGCTTGTGGAATACTTTTTAATCATGAGTCCCCAAGACGCGGTATACAATATGTAACTCGAAAAGTTACAGTAGCAGTTGCATGTATTGCAAACAAAGTTAAAAGCCCTCCTTTAAACGAAGCAGGAAGACCAATTGTTACAAGAGACTGGAAATTGGAAATGGGCAATTTGGACGCGCAGCGTGACTGGGGGTATGCAAAAGAATACATTGAAGCAATTTATTTGATTATGCAACAAGAGACTCCTGATGATTTTGTAATAGCAACAGGCGAGACTCATTCTATAAGAGAAATGGTTGAGGTTGCCTTTGCTCACGCAGGTTTAAATTGGCAAGATCATGTAGAGGTTTCGGATCGATTTATAAGACCTTTAGAAACTGGTCCTTTGTGTGGTAACCCTGCAAAAGCAAAACAAACTCTAGGTTGGGAAGCAAAAATAAAGTTCAAAGAGTTAATAGGAATGATGGTGGATTCTGATCTCGCTAAATTCTCCTAAATAAATTACAATCTCTTAAATAAATGAAAACAGTCTCAGTACTTCTTCCTACTTTTAATGAGGTGGGGAACATAAAAAGCATGGTAGAAGATGTTTTATCTCAAGGAACGAAACTGCCTGGACACAAACTTGAAATATTAATAGTAGATAGCCTCTCTTTAGATGGTACAGCAAGAATTGCAAAAGACTTAGAAAAAAAATACCCAAATGTACATTATTTAAGTGTGGAAAAAGGATTAGGGGTTGCCATAATGAAAGGTCATCAATATGCTCTAGAACACTTGAACCCTGATATTTTGATTCAGATAGATGCTGACGAGCAAGTTGATCCTGAGATAATTGTGCGTTTAATTAAAACCATAGAAGAAGGAAATGATCTGGCAATTGGCTCAAGATTTGTTCTAGGTGGAAAAAATTTACTAGCCCCTTCTAGAAAATTTTTTAGTTCAGGAGCATCTTTTTTTTGTAGAATTCTGATGGGACCTTTTAAGGTTCATGAGTTTACTAATTCCACAAGAGCTTTTATCCCAGAACTTTTTAACAAGCTAGATATTCAAAAACTTCCTTGGAAAGAAAAAACTTTTATTATTCAACCTGCAATGCTTCATGAGCTGACTCTACATACCAAGAAGTATAAAGAAATCCCGCTTGTTTTTAAAAACAGAGCAGAAGGATATTCAAAAAATAAAGTTATAAATTATATTTACGATGTTATTACTTATTCGCTTGATATTAGGCTGAATTCTTGGGGAATACATATTCCTATCTTTTATTTAACAAGAAGGGCAAAAACTTTAATAAAATTTGGATTAGTTGGTGTAACAGGAACAACAGTAGACTTTATTTTTTATAATGTTTTCATAGTCTATTTGGGAACACCTCCTGCAACTTCTAAAGCATTTTCTACAGAAATAGCAATTGTTAATAACTTTATCCTCAATCACGTTTGGACCTTTAGACACAGAAAAAATACAAGTCCAATTTATTCTAAGTTTGCAACATTCAATTTAATTAGTTTGGGAGGATTACTTATTGGAGTTTTAATAGTCAAACTTTTGGATTTAATTTATGGGGAAGGAACAGTAAATATTTTAGGAGTTAATGTTGCCTACTATAATTTGTATTTCTTTGCCACAATCCCACCTGTTATGATTTGGAATTTTACAATTAATCACTTTATAACATGGAGAAACAAAGGAGATTAGTTTAAGGATTTCAGTCGTGTGTTTCGCTAAGATCGGATGGAGCTCGGTTGTCTGTTTCGCTACTCGCAGCTGCCTCTATAGATGCCATAATTCTTTGTGCATTTTCTTGTCTTTGCTGATGGTCAATTTCATCAATCATTCTGTAGAGATTCTCGAGAGGTGGTCGGGCTCCATCGTAAATAACCCACCATGGATACCTTAAGAAATCTTGATTAGAATGCATTTTGGCAGGAGGGAATAGCACTTTTGCATAATCGTTGCAAACAGATGCACAGAAAGGGTGGAGTATAATTCCATCAATTGGATCGTCTACCCGGTCCAAATAAAGTCCTGGTCGAGCTACTACTAAACTAGGTTCGTCTCTGTCTCTAGCTCCAATTCTTTCACCCCCGCGGTAAATCATCATGAATCCCAAGGAATCAAACCGTATTGGCCCATCTACTGACAGAGCAAATTCTACTTGTCTGGGTAAAGTACTTTCCTCAACCTGAACTCGACCATCCCCTACATCGAATTTTGGGAAAAAATGCCCAACTGGGTTTATATATGCCTCCGAGTCGCTTCTGCCACTACTTAGTCTGTCTAAATCAGCACCCTCAAAATTAACTTTTCTTAAACTTCGCAATCTACCAACTGATATCCCTTGAAGATCTTGAATTGCTACAAAATGGTCTTCCAGAACTCTCCAAATTCCAGTATGAATTTGTAGGGTAACTTCTGACAATTCTTCTACATGACTTGGATATCTTGGTATGTCACTCTGAACATAAATATTAGGTAATCTAAAAGGTACTCCTGCTTTAATTGTCATGTGACTTGTAGGCGTAAACTCTGGGGTTCCTCTAGACATAATCAGAATTATAAATATAAAACCCCAATTGTCAATACTATAATCAATATGCGCGACATCGTGCAATTAATATCACACCCCCGGGGTGTGATATCTAAGTCTGATACAACGCTAAGCTATAGCAGTTTTGTGTATCAGAAGATCAGGAAATTAGTTTAATTCTTAATCAAAAACCTTTAAATTAGGAATTGGTGCAATATTATTTAATATAAAATTTTGGACATAAAGGTAAATAGCTAGCGCTAAAATTATCAAAACTAATCTAAACTCTCTGCTTACTAAAACTTTTTCAAATGCAATTAAAACAAATGGAAAAACTGGGAGTGTGTATCTACTTATATCTCTATGAGCTACAAAAAAGGACGCTGTAATATAAATTAATACAAAAAATCCTAAAGGCAGAAGTTTTTGTTTTATAAGTAAAATTCCACCATATAGTCCTAAAATAAAAACTAAAATTATATCTTCCAACCAATGCTGCCCAACCCAAAACTGGTTTGAGTTAAATACCTGGAATGGGGGAAATAATAAATGAATATTGTCTCCACTTTTAAAATATGCCCAAAAATCACCATAAGAAAGTAAATACCAATAAAATACGCCCAGTAATCCTAAAGAAATAAGTAAAAGGGGATAAAACTTCCAAATTTTAGTAAGGATTTTTTCCCGATATTTCCATATTAAGTAAAGTCCTAGACAGGCAAAAAGTAAAATCCCAGGAGGTCTTGTTATCTGTGCTCCTAAACCAAAAAATGCTGCAGCCCAGATAAACTTTTGTTTTGGAATCTCTTCAAATTTCATGAAAAAATAAAGTGCTAAGATTATGAAGAAAATAAATATGGGTTCTGAGGAGCCAATCGAGTGTACAATAAGCCACCTTGCAGGAAGAATAAGAAAAATTATGGAGAGCAAAAGCGGATTAGACGAGAGTTTAAAGTCTTTAACCAAAAAATAAAAAGCCCACACTGAAAGAATCGTGAATAAACTTGAAACAAAAAGCATAGACTTTAACATTCCAAAAACTGGTGCAAAGATCAAAATTAGAAATGAATATCCTGGGAAATGGGCAGCATAATAATTTGCAGGAAGAGTCTGGCCAAGATTAGCTATTAATGTTGGATTATAGAATGTTTTTGCAATTACTATATATTCAAGACCATCATAATTTCTATAAATATTCGCGAAACCTTGCGAAAAATCCATGTAATAAAAATTCTTCAACCCCAAAATTGACGGAAGCCAAATAAGTATAGTTAGAAATATTGCTGTTAGACTCAAAATTAATAGATTTTTAATTGTTTTGGACACAATTTGATGTTAGCATAGTAAACATGTCTGTTCAAAAGCTTTCTGTCTTTTTTCCATGCTTTAATGAAGAGGGGAATATTGTTTCAACTGTTGAAAAAGCCCAAAAAGTGCTGGAAAATCTTGACCTTGAGGACTACGAGATAATTGTTGTTGATGATGGCTCAAGAGACAAAACAGGGGAAAAAGCAGAAAACTACGCTAAAAAACACGACAAAATTAAGGTGATTCATCAAAGAAATGGAGGGTATGGTGCTGCGCTGCAGGCTGGATTTTATCAATCCAAATTTGATTGGATTACATACACGGACGCTGACGGACAGTTTGATTTTTCTGAGGTAACTAAATTTATAGACAAAACTTTTGAGGCAGATTTAATCATTGGATATAGAATAAAAAGAAATGATCCGTTTATTCGTTTAGTAATCGCAAAAGGGTGGGCAATTTTACTTTTTATTTTTTTTGGATTAAAGCTCAAGGATGTAGACTGCGGTTTTAAAATAGTAAGTAAGAGATTCCTAGACACAATTCCTCACCTTGAGTCAACAAGAGGGGGGATGATTAATGCAGAGCTTGTTATAAAGGCAGAAAAATATGGATTTAATATTGTTCAAATTGGTGTAAATCACTATCCAAGGCTTTTCGGCAAACCAACTGGAGCAAGTTTAAAAGTCATAATTAATTCTTTTATTGATTTGGTCAAATTTTGGATTAAATACCGCCTAAGATGATTATCGAAAAAATAAATAAACATAAATTAGAAGTTTTAGTTTTTGCACTAATAATTCTTATCACTATTTTCTTTCGTTTTTATCGTCTGGATGAGTACATGACCTTTTTAGGTGATGAAGGAAGAGACGCTTTGGTGGTTAAGAAAATTTTAGTGGACAAAGATTATCCTTTGCTTGGTCCCCCTACTTCAGTAGGAAATATGTATTTAGGCCCTCTTTATTACTACATGATGAGTGTTCCTATGGCAATTTTTTGGCTTGATCCAGTTGGAGCAGCAGGAATGGTTGCACTAATTGGCAGTTTAACTGTTGTTCTGATTTATTATCTTTCAAGATCTTGGTTTGGATTTTTGCCAGCCATACTAGCATCTTTAACTTATTCAATTTCACCAGTAAATATAATTTATTCTAAATCCTCATGGAATCCTAACCCTGAACCTTTTTTTGCCTCCCTTGTAATTCTTGGTTTGTATAAAATCCATAAAACTGGCGATTTTAGATGGTTTGTTTTAATAGGAATAGCGTTCGCTTTTGCAATCCAAATGCACTATTTAGCTCTTCTATTACTTCCTACAATAATAGTTTTTTATTTTTATGAAGCATCAAGAAAATTGCCTAAAAAGTCTTTATTTTTAGGAACTTCACTCGGGATACTTTCGTTTATTTTTTTAATGCTGCCCCTTGTAATTTTTGATTTTAAGTATAATTTTTTAAATTTTCGATCCTTAATGAATATAATTTCTGGAAAAGAGACCCCAATAGATAAAGAGCTGGCTTCGCCAATTATTAGGTTTTTGCCAATCTATTCAGATAATTTAATTGGAAGGTATATAGCTTCAGGTATAAGTTTTGTAATTTGGGTACTGTCCGTAATCATTGCTATCCCGATTTTTACCAATTTATATAACTTCGTTAGATACAAAAAAATTAATTACCCTATTTTGCTATTAAGTTGCTGGTTGGTTTTTGGTTTAATAGGACTTTCCCTTTATAGACAAGCTGTTTATGATCATTACTTAGGTTTTTTAAATCCGACACCTTATCTACTACTAGGCGCATTTATTTTTATAATTAAGAAACCTTTTAAATTTCCATTTGTTGTTTTAGCTATATTAGTTGTTGGTTATATCAGCTTAATAAATAGCCCATTATTTATTCCTCCAAATAATCAATACCTAAAAACAAAAATGATCTCAGAATATATATTTAAAAAATCAAAAGGTGAAGCCTTTAATTTTGCTTTAATTGCAGAGAGAAATTATGACTCAGCTTATCAATTTTATCTTTACAAATTAGGGAACCCTCCAAAACATTTAAGCGAGGCTAACACTGGCCAGCTTTTTGTTGTTTGTGAGGATAAAGTGTGTAACCCAATAAACCACCCTAAATATGAGATATCTGCTTTTGGATATGCAAAAATAGAAAATGAGGAAAATGTTGATGGGGTAAAAGTTTTTAAGTTAGTTCCTAACCCAGGAGGTAGTCCTAATTAAATGGAAAAAGTAATTCTGTCAATTGTTATACCTTCCTACAATGAAGCAAGTAATATAAGGAAAGGAAGTTTAGAGAAAGTTTTTGACTACTTAAAGGATCAGAAATACACATATGAGATAATTGTTGTTGATGATGGGTCTAGTGATGATTCGATAGAACTTATAAACGAGGAAACAAAAAAATATCAAAACTTTAGGTTGATAGAAAATTCTCATGGTGGTAAGGCAAAAGCAGTTTTAACAGGTTTACTCAGATCAAAAGGAGAAATTGTGCTTTTTACAGATATGGATCAAGCTACTCCAATTTCTGAAATAGAAAAATTTCTCCCTAAGTTTGAAGATGGTTTTAATTTAGTGATCGGATCAAGAAAAGGAAG
Organism: uncultured Gammaproteobacteria bacterium; assembly: GCA_964459095.1. Classification (GTDB taxonomy): domain Bacteria; phylum Patescibacteriota; class Microgenomatia; order Daviesbacterales; family UBA10151; genus CAYWKL01. The sequence goes on along the minus strand of CAYWKL010000001.1, from coordinate 78,881 downwards.
AAAAGGAGCCCCAGCAATTCGAGTTATTGCAGCTTGGGGTTTCTCAGTTTTAAGAGGAATAATTTTAGGATTACCTTTTTCAGATACGCAGTGTGGTTTTAAAGCTTTTAACAGATCCTCAATTGATAAAATTATTCCCAAAATAGAAAAAGAGTGGGGAGTAGTACACTTTAGCGGTGGGGCAGTTAATGCTGGCTTTGACGTAGAACTTTTATATTTGGCAAAAAAATACGGGTTTAAAATTGCAGAAGTTGAAGTTACCTGGAATTATGTAGATACAGAAAGAGTGCAAGTTGTAAAAGATGCTCTGGCCGCAATTTATGATATGTTCAGAATTAGGATAAATGATTTAGTTGGAAGATACAGTTAAAATGCGCTATTTTTTTAAAAAAAATAAATTTTCTTTAATTATTTTATTTTTTCTTTGTATTTCATATTTTGTCTTAAGACTCCCTAATTTAACTCTTCAGCCAATTTTTGCAGATGAGGCAATCTATATAAGATGGGCACAAGTTATGAGAGCAGAGCCAACTTTGCGATTTCTTCCTTTATCTGATGGGAAAACACCACTTTTTATGTGGGTATTGATGCCAATGTTTAAAGTTTTTTCAGATCCTTTATTTGCAGGGAGAATACTTTCAGTTTTTTCAGGTTTATTAACTTTTTTAGGAGCAATATTTTTAGGTTGGAAATTTTTTAACAGACAAGTAGGACTTTGGGCAGGTTTTTTAATAGTTATAACTCCTATGGTGATCTTTTTTGACAGGATGGCTTTGGTTGATTCAATGCTTTCTTTTTTTTCAATTTGGGCCTTAATTTTTTCTCTTTTACTTATTAAAAATCCAAGACTCGACTTAAGCTTGATTTTAGGATTTATTTTAGGAGGAGGTTATTTAACTAAAACTCCAGGAATGTTTAATTTTTTATCTATCCCTGCAGTTTTTTTTACCTTTAATTTTTCAAAAAGAATTTTAACTAAGAGATTTTTTAAATCAATTGGATTTTTTATTGTTTCTATTCTGATTGGGTTGATGATGTACAATCTTTTAAGACTTGGGCCAGGATTTTCTTCATTAAGCTTAAGAAATCAAGACTATATCTTTTCTGTCCAGGAATTGATACCAAGACCCCTGGATCCTTTTATACCTCATTTAAATGATTTAATAGACTGGTTTCCTAAAATAATAACAATACCTATTTTGGTCCTTATTATTTCAGGAATTTTTTTAAGTTTTGTTTTAAGAAACAGAAGTGCTTTAGCTGTTTGCGCTTGGGCGCTAATTCCGCTACTTATTGAAATGGCATTCTTAAGAACTTTTACAGCAAGGTATATTTTATTTTCAATCCCCCCGCTTCTTGTTATAGCGGCCTGGGTAATATCTGAAATAGACAGAAAGTTAAAAATAAAATCATTGATTAAGATTTTGATCTTTCTTTTACTAATTCTTCCTCAAACTGCTTATTTTAATTATTATGTTTTAGCTAATCCCTCAAAAACCCCCTTACCCAAAAACGAAAGAAGAGGGTATCTAGAGGACTGGACAGCTGGTTATGGTTTAAAGGAAATAGCAAATTATTTGAAAAGTGAGTCAGGCGGTAGGGAAATTGTTGTTGGAGCACAAGGGACATTCGGGACTCTGCCAGATGGCCTACAAATTTATTTGGATAAAAATACCAATATTAAAATTGCCCCAAGCAATAAGGATTTTCCTAAGGATTTAAGGATAACTGCAAAAGAAGTTCCCACTTTTTATGTAGCTAACGCTCAGAACCTATCTAATTTTGAAGAGGGATTTACTCTGATTAAAGATTATCCTAAAGCAGAGGGTTTTAAAGCACCTCCTTTATCAATTTTACTTTTTAAAGTAACACCTGCAAAATGAATATCTTAAAACCTAAGATCTTTGTTTGGATTTTACTTTTTATTTTTACAATTCCTACCTTTTATAGCTTGGTGCGCCCAGGATTTTTCCCAATGCAAGATGATCTGCAAGCTTTTAGGATTTTTGAAATGGACAAATGCTTTCAAGAATTACAATTTCCTTGTAGATGGGTTCCTGATCCAGGTTATCAGTACGGTTACCCGCAATTTATATATTACCCTCCAGGTGTTTATTATCTAGGAGAAATAATTCACTTAATAGGATTCCAATTTATAGATTCTGTAAAAATACTTTTTGCAGTGGGGTTTGTCTTTAGTGCTTTTGCAATGTTTTTGTTTTTGAGAAATTTTTTAGGTATTTGGCCGGGATTTGTTGGAACCCTTCTTTATACATATATTCCTTATAAAGCAGTTGAGGTTTATGTAAGGGGAGCAATGAGTGAGTTTTGGGCGTTAGTCTTTTTTCCATTACTTTTTTGGTCATCTTATATGCTAATCAAGAAAAGAGGATTAAATTATTTTTGTTTTTTTGCAATATCTGTTGCACTTCTACTTACAACCCATAACTTAATGTCTTTGATATTTTTTCCTGTTTTAGGAATTTGGATTTTATCTTTAATAATTTTAGAAAAAAAATGGAAAGAGACTATTAAAATTGGTTTGTCAGGGCTTTTTGGCTTAGGACTTGCCGCTTTTTTTACATTACCTGTTTTATTTGAGAGACAATTTGCTCATACAGAGTCCCTTTTAGGAGGGTATTTTGATTATAGACAACACTTTGTGGACGTTTATCAATTGTTTATCTCAAATCACTGGGGGTTTGGATCTTCTTATTTAGGGCCTGGAGACGATTTATCCCTAACAACCGGGCATGTTCAGTGGGTTCTTTCTTTATTAGCGGTAATTCTAGGGATTGTAAATTTTAGGAAAAATAAGGAATTGGCAATACTTACTTTTGTTTTATCAATGGTTGAACTTTTGGTTCTTTTTATGATGCACCAAAAATCTTCTTTTCTTTGGTCGCCAATTCCCTTCTTAACTTACCTGCAGTTTCCATGGAGATTTAATGCAGTCAGTATTTTTTTACTCTCCGCATTAAGCGCAATCTCAATTTATCAAATTTCTAAACTGCATTTTAAAAAAAGTAATATAGCTTCTTTAGTTGTTGGGATACTATCAGTAGTTATTGCATTTGTTATGTACGCAAGCTTTTTTCAACCTTTAAAATGGTTAAATATTTCTGACAAAGATAAATTCTCAGGAAACCTTTGGGAGAAACAATTAACAATTAGTATTTTTGACTACTTACCAATTTATGCAAAACTTCCTCCAATAGAAAAAGCTCCGAAATTGCCCGAGGTAATGAGTGGTGATGTTGATTTTATTAGTTATGTAAAAAAAGCCAGTTCGCAGAAAGGAGAAATTTTAGTTTTCGAAAAATCTAGATTGCGCCTTCCCTTATTTCATTTCCCAGGGATGAAAGTTTTTATTGATGGGAAAGAAGTAAAACACATTTATAATGATTGTAGGAGGCAAGAGTTTTGTTTAGGTTTAATTACTTTTGATGTTAGCCCTGGCCGTCATATAATAGAAGCAAGACTTACAAATACTTTCATTAGAAGTATCGGAGATTATTTAACCTTAACCAGCTTAGTATTTGTAGTTTTTCTTTTTTATGTTTACTACTCTAAAAAAAAGATTTACTAAAAACTGGGAGATCTTTTGTTTAACAACTCTTGTTATCCTCACAATCTGGCCACTTCTTCTCCCCGGTTATTTTTCTCACCATGATGATCTTCAAATTATGAGGCTTTTTGAGATGAGAAAATGTTTGGTTGATTTTCAAATTCCCTGCAGATGGGTTCCTGATATGGGGTTTGGAAATGGATTCCCTCTTTACAATTATTACAACCCTCTCTCCTTTTATGTAGGTGCATTTTTAAGTTTCATTTTTGGATATATCATTTCAGCAAAAATACTCTTTTTAATTCCTTTAATAATAGGTTCGTTAGGGATGTATATTTTTGTAAAAGATCTTTGGGGAAAAATTTCTGGGGTAACAGGTGCTGTTTTATTTATGTTCGCTCCATACAGGGCTTTAGATACTTATGTAAGAGGTGCACTATCAGAAAGTTTTGCAATTGCCCTAGTTCCTTTACTTTTTTACATTCTTTTAAAATTAATAGACAAAAATACTTACAAATATTTTTTATTTAGTTCTTTATTATTAGGAGCATTTTTTACCAGTCATACAATAATGACAATTTTATTTTTACCTTGGATTTTTCTTTGGTGTATTTTTTGGATTATTTATGAAAGAAAAAATCCTCTACTTCTAATTTTAGCCTTTTTGGGAGGATTTGGTTTATCAGCATTTTTCACTATTCCAGCGTATTTTGAGAAAGACTTAGTTAATACAGATTCCTTAAGGATAGGGGATTTAAATTTCAGGGCCCATTTTGTTTCAATTAAGCAAATTTTTCTGGATAGGTTCTGGGGGTATGGTGCTTCAGTGCCTGGGGATAAAGATACCATATCATTTCAAATAGGATGGCCTTTGTGGTTTTTTGCCCCTCTTTCTATATTAGGGCTAATTTTTTTCTTCCTTCAAAGAAAAAGGGAACGAATTAAAAATCTATTTATTGTTTTGTTTGGACTTACTATGTTTTCATTTTCAGTATTTATGATGCATAACAAATCTGCATTTATTTGGGAGCTTTCTGACACTTTGCAATTTACTCAGTTTCCTTGGAGATTTTTGGCTTTATCAGTTTTTTCAGCTAGTTTACTTGGAGGATTCTTTGTTAGTATTTTTCCAAAAAAGTTCTCCCTTTTAATATTTTTCGCAATTTCATCAGCTGTAATTTTTTTAAACTGGACATATTTTAGACCACAAAGAATTTATAATTTAACTGATACTCAAAAGTTGTCTGGAAAGTTATTTGAAGAACAACAAAAAGCCGCAATATTAGATTATCTACCTAAAACTGCATATGAACCAAGAGAAAAAGCCCCGGACGCTCCTTTGGTAAAATCAGGTAATGCAAAAATATTTAACTTCTCAAATCACTCGAGCAATTTTTCATTCAATGCGGATGCAAAAAAAGAATCAAAAATAGAAATCCCAGTTTTTGATTTTCCGAATTGGACAGTTTATGAAAACGGTAAAAAAATAACCCACTCAAACAACAATCTATTAGGAAGAATAGAAATAGATTTACCAAAGGGAGAGTATGAAATAAAGGGTATTTTTGAGAATACGAAAGTTAGAGAAGTTGCAAATATTCTAACGGCTTTAACAATGGTCTTTTTAGTTTTAATTTATTTTTATGGAAAGCAAAAAATATTTTCTAAATAAATATTGGTGGATTTTACTGTTTGTTTTAATTAGTCCAACTACTTTTTCACTTCTTGTACCCGGGTACTACGGAGCGTCTGACGATTTGCATATTGCTTGGCTTTTTGAGATGGATAGAACACTAAGAGCTGGGCAGATTCCACCAAGATTTGTGCCAGATTTAAGTTTTGGATTTGGTTACCCTCTTTTTAATTTTGTTTTTCCCTTACCTTTTTATTTTGGTGAGATGTTTCATCTTTTAAGCTTAAACTTTGTCGATAGTATAAAAGCTGTTTTTGCTTTAAGTTTGTTTACATCAGGATTTGCAATGTTTTTTTTACTTAGAGAGTTTGTCGGCAGGCTTTTATCTCTTGCAGGAGCACTAATTTATATATATGCCCCATACAGAGCAGTAGATATTTATGTAAGAGGGGCAATAGGGGAGACAGTTGCCTTTATTTTTTTACCTTTAATTATTCTTTCAATAATAAAAATAACAAAACAAAAAAGAAACCTTAAATGGATAGGGATTTGTGCACTATCAGTAGGGGGTCTTATCTTGTCGCACAATATAAGCGCGTATATGTTTATTCCTTTTGCTCTTTTATTTTGTTTAACAAGATTAATAAATGTTAGATTTTCCCTAAAACCTTTAGTTGAAACTTTCTTTGGTTTTTTTCTTGGACTATTAGTGAGCATTTATTTTTGGTTGCCTGCAATAACAGAGAGCAGGTTAATGAAATACGATACTGTGTTTAATTTTGCTGACCACTTCCCTTCCCTTTTGCAACTTTTTAAACCGTACTGGGGGTATGGTGCCTCAGTCCCCGGCCCATATGATGGCATTTCGTTTTTCCTCGGTTTACCAGGTATTTTTGCCTTTATAACAGGTATATTGTTGTTAATATCACTTTGGAAAAAAACTAGTTTAACAGAGAAATCTCTTCTTATTTGGGCAATTCTTTCCCTTCTGATAGCAATTTTTTTGATGAATTTTAGGTCAAGTTTTATTTGGTCAAATTTTCCGTTTTTCCCATATTTTCAGTTTCCCTGGCGCTTTTTAATGTTAACAACATTCTTCCTACCATTTTTTATAATTCCATTTAAATTTTTTAAATACTCTAACTTAGCGGGAATAATTTTGATATTTCTAACAATACTTATAAGTTTTAATTACTTTAGACCAGAAGATTTTCTTGGGAGAACTGACGAATATTATTTAAAAAGATATATCCCTTACCCAAAGGCGAATACTGAATATCAAGACACTCAAGAAGAATATCTAAGGCTTCCAAAGGAGACTTCTGTAAGACCTAATAAACTTTATCCTATTGTTTCTTACTCTGATCTTAAGATTATAAATACAAGAAAGAATTCAGAATTTAATTACTTATTTTTACTAGAAAGCTCAAATTCTGGAATATTAAGATTTAATAAATATTTTTTTCCAGGTTGGGTTGCACAGTTGAATAACAATCCAACTAAAATCATCCCAGGTGAAAAATTTGGTGAAATTACCGTGAAAATTCCAGCAGGGAAAAGTAAAATAAGAATTTATTTTACTGAAATACCATGGAAAGTGGCATTAGATATCGTTTCAATTATATCTTTGATTACTGCTTTGTTTTTCATAAGTTTGGGTTCTAAATTTAAAAGAGTTGTTATATGATTTAATAGTGAACAAATTCGCTGCCATTTTAATAGTAGGTATACTTTTAAGGTTGCTTATTTCCCCTTTTACTTATCACTCTGATATTCAAATTTTTGATCTAGGTGGATATGTTTTATCAAAAACTAATCCTTTAAATTTTTATGATTATCTTCCAAATTTATCAAAGGGGAATCCAATAAATAAAACCTTTGGGCAGTTTAATTTTAACTATCCCCCTGCTGTATATTTTTTCCTTGGAGGTTTTGGAGCACCTTTTGCTTTAGTTGTAGGTGAGGAGTTTAGAATTAACTTTTTAATCAACATTAAAGATACTCTTTTGTCCTCTTCCCTTCTCGTGCATCTTTTGACACTCAAAATACCCTATTTGATTTTTGATTTAAGTGTAGCCTTTTTATTAATGAAATTATTTACAGAAAAAAAGGATAAGTTTTTAATACTTATGTTTTGGATGTTTAATCCAATTGATATTTATGCAACTTATATGATGGGACAATTTGATATTATCCCTACTTTTTTTTCAATTTTGGCAATTTACTTTGTAGCACGCTCTCAATATTCAAAATTTACGTCTTTTGCCTCAATAAGTTTAGGGTTAGGTATAGCTTTTAAAATCTACCCACTTTTTCTTTTAGTATCCTTAGCCTTAATAAAAAAGAGTTTTTTTGAAAGAGCAGGAATTTTTTTCTTAGGGCTAATTCCCTATATAATACTCATACTCCCCTTTTTAAGCTCAAGTGGTTTCAAGAACTCAGCGTTAGTAGCAAATCAAACTTTGAAAAGTTTTTACGCCGCAGTTCCAATTTCAGGAGGCGAGTCAATATTACTTTTTCCTACCCTTTTAATATTTCTTTATATCTTTATCTCTATAAAGGGTATTGAGAGAAAAAACTTATGGAATATTTTTTTAATTATACTTTTGTCTTTTTTTATTTTTACTCACTTTCATCCTCAATGGTTACTATGGGTAACACCATTTTTGGCAATTCACCTAATCCGTTCAGGATTTGAGAGTTTAATTCCTTTAAGTTTAATTCTTTTTAGTTGGTTTGCTTCCCTTTTCTTTTTTGATCCCGGACTAACAATAGGACTTTTCTCTCCTATTGCGCCTAATTTATATGATTCAGTCAGTATTTGGCAGTCTCTAAATATAAGCTTAGATTATAATTTCTCAAGAAGTATTATCCAAAGTATTTTTGTTGGGGCCTGCACTTATTATTTTTACTCATTTTTTTCAAAAAAGAATTTGGGAAATGTATGAACTAAGCTTCTTTGTTAAAATTAACTTATGGATTTATCCAGTTCTGCTTATTCTAAGAAAAGCTCTGCTTATTTAAGTCTTTCTGAGATTAAAGGAAGAATAAAATCTTCCTTCATTACTCTCACAGCAAGACAAATTGCTCTTCGAGCAATAGGGTTTTTGACAATAAATATAATCCTTGCTCGAGTTTTACCTGTTGATACATTAGGAGTTTTTAATATAGCTACTGCAGTCATTTCTTTTTTTGCTTTCTTTTCTGATGTAGGTTTAGGAGCTTCCTTAATACAAAAAAAAGATGAGATAACTCATCAGGATATAAAAACAACCTTTACAATTCAACAAACTCTTGTTAGTGCACTAAGTGTTATTATTGTTGTTTTAGCCCCACTTCTTTCGTCATTTTATGGTTTAGATGAAAATGGGGTGTGGTTGGTAAGAGTACTTGGGATCTGCTTTTTTTTAACTTCTCTTAAAGTTATACCCTCAGTAATGCTTGAGCGTAATTTAAATTTTAAACCTCTTGTTGGGGTGGAAATTCTTGAAACATTTGTTTTTAACGGACTATTGATTGCTTTAGTTTTTTTAAATTTTGATCTTTGGAGTTTTACAATTGCTTCCTTTTCCAGATCATTTTTAGGAGTATTAGCAATATATATAGTTGCCCCGGTTAAAATCGGCATAGGTGTTGATAAAATTTCAGCAAAAAGACTTTTATCTTTTGGGGTGCCTTTCCAGCTAAATACTTTGTTGGCTCTAGCAAAGGACCGTCTTGTCCCACTAGTTGTAGCAAAGATAATAGGAACATCCGGTGTTGGATATGTTACATGGTCCCAATCACTGGCACTTTTACCTCTTGAAATAATGAATGTTGTTATAAGAATTACTTTTCCTGCTTTTTCAAGACTGCAAGAAGACAAAGAAAATTTATCTAAATTAGTTGAAAAATCACTTTTTATAACTTCGCTTTTAGTTTATCCAGTTCTTTTTGGGATTGGAGCAATTCTACCATCTTTAGTTGAATTTGTTGTTTCTGATAAATGGAAACCCGCTGTTTTTAGTTTTTACCTTTTTGCATTCTCGACTTATTGGGCTGTAATTTCTACAACATTTACAAATACCCTTAATGCAATAGGGCAAATAAAAATTACTTTGAAGTTAATGGTAATGTGGACTGTTCTTACTTTTATACTGACACCAATACTTAGTTTAGTAATAGGTTTTCAAGGGGTGGCAGTTTCCTCATTTGTAATTTCTTTCAGCTCTGTACTAACGATTATTTATGTCAAAAAAGTCTTAGCTATAAAAGTTTTAGAGGCTGTTGCACTCCCCACAATTTCCTCACTGCTCATGGCAATATTGGTTTATACATTTTCAATTTTCTTTGTAAGAGAGGTTTTTTCGTTAATACTGGCAATATTTATAGGGGTGAGCTGTTATTTTACATTGATCTTTATTTTTGGAAAAGACAAAATCAAAAACGATATAAAATCTCTAAGAAATGTTTAAAATAACTTTATTTGTTTTAACTTTAGTAGTAACTCTTCTTTACCCCAATAAGATTCTTGCAGCTTCTAACTCCTATGTTACTGTAGTAAATCCCGTAAGAGGAGCAGATTTTTGGGATCCTAAAGATCAAAAACCCGAAGATGCAGTTAAAGGAGAGCTTGATGAGTTAAAAAAGAGAAATATTCCTGCAACATTTTTGATAAGGCCTGATGTTTTTACAAATGCAAAAATAATAAATTTACTAAAAAACGAAAGGAGTTATGAAAAGGGAGTATTTCTGGAAGTAACTCCACAGTTTGCTAGTCTTGCTAATATCAAATACAACGAATCCGGGAATTGGCATTGGGCAGGAAGTGTATTTTTAACAGGTTATTCAAAGGAAGATAGAGTTAAATTAATAGATGCCTCCTTTAGTAAATTCAAAGATACATTTGGTGATTATCCGAAATCAGTTGGGGCATGGTTTATAGACAGTTTTTCCTTGAATTACATGTACGAAAAATACGGTATCAGCGCTGCCTTAATAGTTTCAGATCAATACTCAACTGATAATTATCAAATTTGGGGCCAATATTTTGGTTATCCTTATTACCCTCAAAAGACTCATACTCTTTTGCCGGCTCAAACATTAGAAAATAAAATTCCAGTTGTAATAACTCAATGGGCCCCAAGGGATCCAGTGAATGGTTATGGAAAAGCAGTTGAAGAGAGTACTTTAAGCGTTCAACCAAATGATTATATAGATTTTCATGATTTAGATATTAATTATTTTAAAAAAATAACAAGTCTATATCTAGATCAACAATATAATCAGGTTAATCAAATAGTTGTAGGGCTTGAGAATTCATATTCATGGAATAAGTATAAAGGGGAGTATACGAAGCAAATGGACGTTTTGGATCAAGATCGAAAAAAAAGAAAGCTAACCTTTCTTACCATGAGCGAATTCTCTGAAATTTACAAAAAAACTTTTCCAAATCTATCCCCTGAACAAATAATTGTTTCAAATGATCCACTAGGAACTGAAAATAAATCTGTCTGGTTTATGGATGTTTTTTATAGAGCTGCCTGGTTTTATGGAAGAGATGGTTCAATTTTGAGAGATGTTAGACAATATTTGGACAATCAAGAAGAACTTTGTTTTAAACACAGTTGTGAGACACTAAATTTTGCAACATCTGCAACAAGAGTTTTAGATGAAGTAAGTTTTGGGCAAAAATTAGTTATAGATGAAGGTAAGATAAGTGATTTAAATTACAAAAGGATTAACAGTGACTTTTTAATATCGTATAAAAATCAGGCAGGGAATAATAGAGAGATTGCTTTTATGACTCGTGATATTTCCATTGATAAACAAATTTCTTCAATTGATGGAGTCATTTTAAATGCCTTAAAAAATACTCTGGAGCCTAAACAAAATTCAAATGTTTTAGATACGCAATTACTTTGGAAACCACTTCAAGCAATTTTAAACTCACTTAAATTCACAATCTTTTTTATTATTGGGATTTTTATTCCAGGACTTTTCATAGTTAGAAAGTTCATTTCAAAAATCTACAATACTTTAGTTGAAGAAGTATTCTTATCAACTGTAATTGGACTAACGAGTTTAACATTAGTCTCTTATATAGCTGGCTTTTTTAAACTTAACCTTCTCCTCTTTTTTTATATTTTGGTGTTTTTAATTTTAAGTATTATTTATAAGGGAAAGTATAAATTTAACCTAAAAATGCCTAATTTATATATATTAGGTTTAATAATTTTAGGAACAATATTCCAAGTGATGCCCACCTTTAAAAGTGGTCTTTCATTTATTTATGGAATGGGTTTTTGGGGACCTAATGGTCATGATGGAGTATGGCATGTTGCACTAGCAAATCAAATAAAAAATGGCCTACCCCCAGAAAATCCCGTTTTTTCTGGTGAAGTTCTAAAAAACTATCATTATTTATATGATCTTTTAATAGCAACTACGTCCAGTTTGAGTTTCATTTCAACAGAGGATTTAGTTTTTAGATTCTTTCCTATTTTATTCTCAATTCTTTTGGGATTAGGTGTAGTAAGTTTTATAAGTAATTTACCCCTAAAATTTGAGAAAATTAAAAACACCATTTCCTTATATTTAATTCCACTTTACTTTGTATATTTTGCAGGTAGTTTTGGGTGGGTTGTAACTTGGATAAAAGAAAGAGTTTTATCTGGAGAATCTTCTTTTTGGGCAAATCAATCGATATCTTTTAATTTAAATCCGCCTTTTGCGATCTCATTCATTTTAGTTATTGCCAGTTTGCTCCTAATAAGCAAGTTAAATACTAGACAGTGGGGGATGATAGCTGTTAGCGGAATGCTTTTGGGGGGGCTAATTGGTTTTAAAGCTTATTCATCGATTCTCATTTTTATATCCGTTTTTATTTTAATGATTTTTCAATTCTTTAGAAAAAAAATATATTTGATATTTGTTTTACTTTTGGGTTCGATTTTGTCACTTGGAATTTTTATTCCTAATTTTAAAATTTCTCAAAACTTTTTATTTGCTCCTTTATGGCTTGTTCATACAATGATTGATACCCCTGACAGAATTGGTTGGATAAGATTGTCTGGAGCAAGATCTGCGTATCTGCAAAGAGGAGAGATGTTTAAGTTTTTTTTAGTTGAATCCTTAGGTGTATTTTTATTTTTTATAGGAAACCTAGGGGTAAGATTTTTTGTTTTGATAGGTTTACTTTATCTTAAGTATTTAAAAAATAGTTTGGTATTTTTAACTTTCTGTATTTTAATTTTTTCTTTTATTTTACCTCTTCTTTTTATACAAATAGGAACTCCTTGGAATACAATTCAATTTTTTTATTATTTTCTTTATTTCTCTGCCATTTATGCAGGGATTTTTGTTGCATTTATTTATCTAAAATTACCTTCAATATTAAATATATTACTTTTAGGATTCATACTAATATTAGCACCAATAAATTCTGTAGCTGTTGCAAAAGGTTATTTATATCCTCTGCCGCATACCTATATTAGCAGTGGTGAACTTAAAGGGTTAGATTTTTTACAGGAACAAGAAAAAGGAATTGTCTTAACATATCCTTATGAATCTTCTACGAAAATAAAATTGTCTGACCCGCTGCCCCTTTTCGCATATGATACCTCTTCATATGTTTCAGCTTTTTCTGAAAAACCAGTTTTTTTGGAAGATGAAGTTCAAAATGAGATTTTAGGAATTGATTATAAAAAAAGAAGAATTCAGTCAAAAGAATTTTTTGCATCAAAAGGAGAAGCAAAATCGTTTCTTACTGACAATGGAATTGAGTATATTTATATCCCTAAGTTTTACAACAGTTTTCTAGATGGAGAAAATTACAAAGTTCTTTTTGAAAACGAAGATGTAATTATTTATTCGAAAAGAAATGATTGAAAATATTTTGATTCAGTTTTTACTTCTATTTTTATTTCTAACTGTTTCACTTATCTCTTTTACCCTTCCATCTTATGTGATTCTTAGATTAATTAATTATCGCTCAAGAGGATTTTTGGAGGACTTTACTATAGCGAGCATTTTTGGAATTGCTTTTTTTACAATCAGTGCATACGTTTTAACATTTCTTTATTTAAAATTTCTTATTTGGCTGATTCCGGTCTTAGGTTTGCTAGTTTTGATTAAATCCTTAAATAAGCTTGATTTTGAATTGCTGAGAGGATGGATAAAGAATAATAAATTTTTCTTTACTCTACTGATCCTAGGAATAATTTTTCAGGTTGCTGTTAATGCTCCTTCAGGTATGAAATATGAAGATGGGATTTATTTTTACAGCTCACACGGCCATGATGGTGTTTGGCATTTAAGTTTAATGGAAGAATTAAAAAGGGGAGACTTCCCTTTTAAAAATCCTGAATATTTAGGAAAGCCTCTACAAAATTATCATTTTTTTTCAGATTTATTAATGTCAGAGATGAGCAGACTTTATAAATTTTCTAATTTAGATATCTATTTTAGATTAATGCCTGTTGTTTTTTCTCTTCTTCTTGGTCTTTCAAGCTATTTACTTGTTAGAAAGTGGTCTGGAAGTAAAATTGCTGGCCTTTGGTCGATGTTTTTTGTATTTTTTGTAGGAAGTTTTGGTTACTTACTTACAATCCCACAAAATCATAACCTTTCAGGTGAAACTATTTTTTGGGTTTCCCAAACTCATTCTGTGTTAGGAAATCCTCCTCACGCGTCAGCATTTATTATTCTAATTGCCTTTTTAATCTCCTTTTTTAATTTTATTAAAGAAAGAAACAAAACATATTTTTGGCTTAGCATTTTTTTTGGTGCAATAATAATTGAATTTAAAATTTATGCTGGTCTTTTAATTTTAGGGGGGCTTTTAGCAACAGGACTATTTGAATTGATCATAAAAAGAAAGCTCCAGATTTCAATTATTTTTTTGTATACGTTGATTTTTTCAATGCTTATTTATTTGCCAAATAGCAAAAATTCTAAGGAATTTTTAGTGTATGAGCCATGGTGGTTTATAAGAACAATGGTGGTTGCTCCTGACCGGTTAAATTGGTTAGATCTTGAACTTAGAAGACAAACATACATAGCAGAAAATAACTGGAAAAGAGTTATTCAAGTTGAAGCAACTGCATTTTTGATTTTCCTTTTTGGCAATTTAGGCATGAGGTTTATAGGATTTTTTACCTACTTTAAACTTACCTCCAAAAAAATATATAAAGATTTTTTTAATTTATTTTTTATTATTATAACAACGCTCTCTTTCTTTATTCCTGTGTTTTTTCTACAAAAGGGAGTTGCCTGGAATACAATTCAATTTAACCAGTACTTTCTTTTGCTTTTCGGTTTTCTTGCAGCGATTACAGTAGCAGATCTCATAAAAGCCCTAAGGCACAAATTATTAAAAATAGTCATTTCATTTTTTATAATAATACTTTCTATTCCTACGCAAGTTGGATTATTATTGCAATTTTATACAAATCAACCTCTTTCAAAAATAACCTATGAATCTTTAGATGCTCTTACCTTTTTGAATAAGGTTTCTAATCCTTCTGATATTATTCTTACAGTTCCTTTTGATAAATATAAAGGATCTAAAACTTATCCCCCGAAACCAATATACAATTGGTACGACACCGGTTATGTTTCTGCATTTTCAGGAAGAAAGACACTTTTATCGGATGAGGAACAGGTCAAAATAATGGGGTACAGAATAGATGACTTATTAAGAATTAGAGAAGAGGCCTTTAAGGATGATACCGGAAAAAAGCTAGAAAACTTTGCCGAGAAATATTCTGCTAGATATTTATATTTAGAACCCGATCAAGAACTTTTAAACGTACCAAAAAGTTTTGAGCTGATTTATGATGAAGGAGGAATAAGAATTTATAAAATATGAAAAAAACAACAATACTGCTTGCTTTAATTTTACTTTTTAGCTTTTTTTTAAGATTTATTGATCTTTCCAACAATCCACCCGCACTTTATGGAGATGAGTTGACTATAGTATTGGATGCAAAATCTCTTTACCAAACAGGAAAAGATCAAACAGGCCAAAGTTTTCCACTATTTTTTTCAATGGGAGGTGGTAGACCCCCAGTATATGTCTATGCATCAATCCCTTTTGTTGCTTTTTTTCAAGATAGTACCTTAGGTGTACGAAGCCTGTCAGCATTGTCTGGGGTCCTTTTAGTACTTCTAATTTTTTTAATTGGCAAAAAGTTGATTTCTGAAAAAGCCGGTCTTTTTGCAGCCTCCCTAATGGCTATTTCAACCTGGGACATATCTTTAAGTAGAGCAGGATTTGAAGCTCACTTTGCCTTATTTTTATCAGTACTTGGAGTTTTCCTGTACCTTAAAGGAAAAGAAAATGGTTGGTATTATCCACTCTCTGCCCTTCTTTTTGGATTTGCTATTCATACTTATCCAACTTATAAATTAACTCTTTTTTTATTCATCCCTACATTGGTTCTTTTTACAAATAAGATTTCAAATCTTTTAAAAGTTAAGTTGCAGGTAATTTTTGCTGTGTTGATATTAGGGTCTTTTGCTTTTGCCTCTTTTTATCAAACTATTTATCTGGGATCTGAGGAAAGATTTTCAAAGTTAAACATTTTTTCGGATCCAGAAAAAAATACATTTGTAATTCAAAAAATCAATGAAGAAAGATCGTTGAGCTCATTACCAAGAGAAATTTCATCAATTTTTCACAACAAAGCTAATGAATATTTTGTGCTATTTTTAAAATCATATTTTGAAAATTTTTCGCCACAATTTCTTATTTTTAGCGGTGATGGAAACCCTCGTCATAATATGGCAAATTTTGGAGCAATATATTTTTCCCAAATTATTGCTCTTTTTTTTGGTTTAATCTTTTTATTCAAAAAGAGTAAAAAAATATTTTTCTTAAATTTTTTCTGGATTCTAATTTCACCTGTGCCAACCGCTTTTTTGGGTGTAACTCATTTCTTAAGAAGTTCTTTTATGCTCCCGCCGCTAATTTTAGCTTCAGGTTCAGGATTTATTTATCTATTTTCTTTAAAATGGGGAAAAGTAATTGGTTTTTGCTTGATTTTTCTTATTGGAATGCAACTTATTTTCTTTATAGAAAAACTTTTCTTTTTGTCACCAAATCTATACGGCGACTTTTGGTCATATTCTGCAAAGAAAGCTTCAGAATTTGCAAACATTAATAAAAAAAAGTTTGATTTTGTAATACTATCTGACAAGATAGATAATATTGAATATGCTTACCCTCTTTTTGCAGATCAAAAACCTGAAAAAATTATTTCCCAAAATAAAAAAAGAAACAAATTGTTAAATAAAGAATTTAAAAAATTTGATAATGTTTATATAGGTAATTTACCTGCCCAAGATTTTGAAGATTTTGCCAAAAATCTAGAAGGAAAGTCACTTTTTATTACTTCAAATACTGATAAAGATAAATTAGAGGGATATCAAGCGATATCAAATCCACTAGGTGAAGAGAAATTAATTTTCAAGATGAACTAAATTTTAGTATAGTAGAAATATCATGAATGGAAAAATTACTGCTGTAATAAATACTTTTAATGAAGAAAAAACTATCGAGAGGGTGATTAACTCACTAAGCTGGGTAGATGAGATTGTAGTTTGTGATATGCACTCTGATGATGATACCCCAGTAATTGCAAAAAAATTAGGAGCGATAGTTATTTTTCACAAGAGAATAGGATATGTTGAGCCAGCAAGAAATTTTGTGATTTCAAAAGCATCTCACGAGTGGGTTTTAATAGTTGATGCAGACGAGGAAATACCTTCTTCCTTAGCAGATTATATAAAGGATTTTGTAAACAAACACACAGTATCAAACTACCTGGAGATACCAAGAAAAAACATTATTTTCGGAAAATGGATGAAGGCTTCTTTGTGGTGGCCAGACTATCAAATACGTTTTTTTAGAAAAGGCAGAAGTTTTTGGGGGAACAAAATACATAGTAAACCAAAAGTAGAAGGCCAGGGTGTAAAAGTACCACCAGAGGAAAGATGGGCAATAATCCACTATCACTACAATTCAATTAGCCAGTACTTACAAAGAATGATCCGTTACAGTGAAATCCAAGCAAAAGAGCTTAGAAAAGAAGGATATAAATTTGACTGGAAAGATCTAATAAAAAAACCCACTTCTGAGTTTTTAGGGCGTTTTTTTGCAAATAAAGGTTTCAAAGATGGGCTGCATGGTCTAGCCTTAAGCGTACTTCAGGCTTTTTCTTTTTTTGTTCTATATTTAAGAATGTGGGAATATGAAAAGTTCCAGGAGAAAGAGATTTCGCTAGCTGATTTGGATTTAGAAAAAAGGCAAGCGCAAAAGGAAATTGATTATTGGTTTAAATATGGCAATCTTCCAAAAAATCTCCTCAAAAGGCTTGTACAAAAAGCCAAAAATAAAATTTCAAACTGATGGAAAAAATCGCTGTTGTAATTTTGAATTACAAAGTTAAGGACTTAACCTTAAAGTGTGTAAGGTCAGTCTTAAATTCTTCTTATAAGGATTTACAAATCATTGTATTGGATAATAACTCAGGGGATGGCCTGGAGGAAGGACTTCCAAAAAAGAATAATCTTACATTTATGCAAACAGGTGAAAATCTAGGTTACAGTGGTGGAAATAATGTTGGTATAAAAAAAGCACTAGAAGAAAAAAATGAGTATGTTTTTATTTTAAACCCAGACACCTATATTGAAAAAAATACTATTCGGGTACTTCTTGAGAAGTCTAAGGAGCACTCCTCAGACATCTCAAGCCCCAAAATTTATTTTGCAAACTCTAAAATAATTTGGTATGCGGGTGGAGAATTTGATTCTGAGAATGTATTAGGGTCTCATATCGGAGTAGATCAAAAAGATGAAGGTCAATTTGATAAGGATTTAGAAGTGGACTTTGCAACCGGCGCAGCAATATTTGTAAGGGCGAAAGTGTTTGAAAAAATTGGTATATTTGATGTGAGATACTTTTTATATTATGAAGACACGGATTTTTGTTTGCGGGCTAAAAAAGCAGGTTTTAAAATAATGTATGTTCCCCAGGCACTTATTTTTCATGATAACGCAAAATCAACAGGTCTTGGTTCCTCCTTACAGGACTACTATATTACAAGAAATAGATTACTTCTTGCTTCAAAGTTTTTACCATTTCGAACAAGATTAGCATTAATTAGGGAGGCACTAAGGAATTTAAGGAATTCTGCAAAACGCAAAGCTTTTATAGATTTTCTTTTATGTAAGTTTGGAAAAGGGAGTTTGTAATGATATGATAAATTTTAATAATGTTAAGCGTTGCAGTCATAGCAAAAAACGAAGAAGATAAAATCTCAACATGTCTAGAATCTGTTAAATGGGCTGATGAGATAATTGTTGTTGATAACGCTTCAACTGATAAAACTAAAGATATTGCAAAAAAATACACAGAAAAAATTTTTTCTGTAGAAATGGAAGATTTTTCAAGTTTGCGAACCTTTGCATTTGATAAAACTAAAGGAGACTGGATTTTATATGTAGATGCTGATGAAAGAGTGCTAAAGGATTTAAAGGAAGAAATACTTACTTTGGTTTCTAATTCAGAGCACTCAGCATATGCACTGTCAAGAAAAAATATAATTTTTGGTAAGGAAGAAAAATATGGTCCCTTTTGGCCAGACTGGGTTATAAGACTTATTAAAAAATCTGATTTTATAAGTTGGGTAGGGAGTGTACATGAGTATGCTACATTTAAAGGATCCTTAGGATATACAAAAAAATCCCTTCTACACTTAACCCACAGAAATATTGATCAAATAGTTCTTAAAAGTCTCGACTACTCAAAAATAGATGCAAACTTAAGATTAAGATCAGGACATCCAAAAATGGTTGGGTGGAGACTGCTTAGAATTTTACTTACTGAAACAATAAATCAAGGGATTATAAAAAAAGGTTTTTTCTCAGGAACTATTGGGGTGATAGATTCAATACTACAAGTATTCAGCTTAATTATTACTTATATAAGACTTTGGGAGTTTCAACAACCTAAAACAAGAGAACAAATTTATAAAGAAATAGATGAAGAACTCCTGAGGAACAACTTCTCCTTTAAGCTTTAAATGAAAAAGTTTTTTTTCAGGAAAAAGATTTTGCTTCTTTTATTGATAATAATCTGTATTTCAGTTTTTTTTAGAGCTTACAAAGCATACGAAAGATTTGAATATGCACATGATGGGGATATCTATTCCTGGATAGTAAAGGACATTGTAGTAAACAAACACTTAAGGTTGATAGGGCAAGAAACAAGCCAAACAGGTATCTTCATTGGCCCGTTATTTTATTATTCACTTGTTCCATTTTTTTTGATAACTAATATGCTTCCAACAGGTGCAATATTATTTGGGTTGGTTCTTTCTATTCTAACAATCTTAAGTTATTTTTATATCTTTAAGAAGCTTGTTAATGTTTGGGTAGGTTTAATGGCGGCTTTTTTGCAATCAGTTTTACTTACTCGAGTTTTGCATGATCGCTGGGTAGTTCCAACAAATACTATGTTTATCTGGGAGATCTGGTTTTTTTATACAGTTGTAAATATAGCCAAAGGTAATTTAAATTTCTTACCTCTTTTGGGGTTTTTATCTGGACTTATTTGGCATATCAGTTTAGCTGAAGCACCACTTCTACTCTCTGCTATTGTTGCTTTATTTTTGGCCAGAAAGCTACCTTCTAAAAAAGATCTAATTAAAACTTTTATAGCTTTTTTAGTTCCTGTAGTACCATTAATACTGTTTGAAACAAGGCACGGTTTTATTCAGTTAAAAGCGATTTTTAATTCTTTTATTCTTAGTCAGGAAAGCTCCAACTTCACCGAAAAATTTATTAAAGTTTTATCTCACGTAAGTTCAAACTCGTATGGCTTATTATTTTTTCCAGAGCGAGGCAGCTTTCCAACAAATTTAATAGTTGCGACAGCACTCCTGTTAATTTTATTCTTTCTTTCTTACAAAGCATTTATAAGCAAAAGAATTTTTCTGATCATTTTTACATGGTTTGCATCAATGGTTTTATTTTTTAGTTTTTCAAGTAAAGGGATTTCTGAATATTATTTTACAAATATTGACACTTTATTTCTTATAATAATAGTATTTGCGCTAGCATATATTGTTAAATTCAAAAAAATTGGAATACGTATAATTCTTATATTGTTTTTTGCAATACTTGTAAATAATTTAAATCTGTTAGTAAATATAAAAGACAGTGCAAATTTTGGATATAAGGAAAGACAAGAAATTACTTCATATATTCTTAAGGATAGTAAAAAAAGAAATTTTCCTTGTGTTGGAATTTCATATATAACATCAATTGGGAACCAATTTGGCTTCAGGTATATTTTTTATCTGAATGGTCTTAAACTAACAAAGCCATCCCTTGATGTACCAGTCTATAATATATCTTTACCTTTTTATTTATCTGATGAGAAAATAGATTTCCGTTCAGGAATAATTGGAGTAGTTAAGCCTAGAGAAAAGGATTTTCAAAACCTTAAGGAGCTTTGCTCTGCTGAGGATTTAAATCTTACTGAATCTCTTTGGGGATATGTAGAGTAATTTTTAAATTAAGTATAATACTTAATAGAGTGAGAATTGCAATCTATACACCCTATTTGGATACATCAGGTGGTGGTGAAAGGTACGTTTTAACAATTGCAGAAGTTTTATCTAAAGAGCATAGTGTAGACGTGCTTCTTGATGCACATTTATTTTCTCTTGGAATTTATCTAATAAAAAAGAAAATACACCTCTTTCATGACTTAAATCTTTCTAAAGTTAATTTTAAAAAAGGTCCTTTTGGAATTGGTTCAAACGCTCTAAGTAGGTATTTATTTTTAACTAAATATGATGTTTTCTTCTATCTATCTGATGGGAGTATTTTTTTATCAGGAGCAAAAAAAAGTTTCATACATTTTCAGTCACCACTTGATGTAGTTAAAACTAGTGGCCTTTTTGGAAAGATAAAGCTTAAATCTTGGACAAAAGCAATTTATAATTCCCAATTTACAAAAGAGAATATTGAAAAATACCTAAATCTAGCGGGTGAAGTAATCTATCCTCCTGTTGAAGTAGATAAACTTGCCCCTTTGAAAAAAGAAAAACAAATACTATCTGTAGGTTTTTTTTCACTTTCTAAACCAAAAAAGCATGATGTCCTGATAAAAGTTTTTAAAGAAATGGTTGACAAAGGCTTAAAAGATTGGAGGCTTTGTTTAGCTGGAGGTTTAAGTTCAGGGAATGAAAAATACTTTGAATACCTTAAAAACCTTGCAAAAAATTACCCTGTTGAGTTTTTTGAAAATATAAGTTTTGGGGATCTGGTAAAGCTATATGGCAAATCCTCAATTTATTGGCACGCAACAGGATTTGGTGAAAATAATCCTAAAAAGTTTGAACATTTTGGAATTTCAACTGTGGAGGCTATGTCTGCTGAATGCATTCCTGTTGTTATAAACTTAGGGGGTCAACCTGAAATAATTGATCAGGGTATTAATGGTTTTTTATGGAATGACCTCTCGAAGTTAAAGGAGTATACATTAAACATAATAAAAGGTAGTGAGGAAAAAATTAGAAAATTGAGAAAAAATGCTAAACAAAAGGCTTTAATATTTTCTGAAGAACATTTTGAAAAGAAAATAAAAAATCTAATAAAAAACTAATGGAGCTGTCAATAATAACTGTTACTTACAATAATGAAAAAACTATAGATGAATATCTTAAATCTACTGCTGAAAGCATCTCTGAGGATTCCGAACTAATTATTGTTGATAATAATTCAAGTGATAGGACTTGCCAGAAAATATTAGAGTTTAAAGCTTTAAATGAAAAAAAGAAAATAAAATTAATCGAATGCGCTGAAAATTCTGGATTCTCTGTAGCAAATAATATAGGAGCAAATATAGCTTCAAACAGTTATTTAGTTTTTTTGAATCCTGATACAAAACTATATAAGAATACCTTAGAAATCTTATATGAATTTATTAGTAAGAATGAAAAGGTAGGAATAGTTGTTCCTGCAATTTTTACAATGAATGGGAAGATACAACCTTCGGTTAGAAATCTTCCTACATTAAATCGCGCAATAGGAGAATATGTATTTGGCAAAGAAAATTTATACTCAGAGTATGCTCCAAAGACAGGGGGCAATATTGAGGTGGAAAGTGCATATGGGACATGTATGATGATTAAAAAAAATACTTTTGAAAGAGTAGGAGGGTTTAACGAGAAATATTTTCTCTACTATGAGGATCTAGATCTTTGTAGGAGTATAAAAAAAGTAGGACTTAAAGTTTACTATATTCCTGGAGCAAGAATATCTCATGTACTAGGAGGTAGTGAAGATGAAGTAAAGACCGGTAATGGTGGATTTTTATCTGAACTTACCCCCTTAGAGAAAACAGGAAGGAAATATTACCAGATAAAAAGTGCAAACATCTTCCACGGGTTTCTAATTGGCTTATTAATTCGCTTAAGTATATTTATTAGTCAAAAGTTAGGAAAGAAATAGTAAGTGAAAAGTTTGGGAATTATTGCCGTAAAGAAAGAAATATTATTTATTTTTTTAATATCCTTAATTTTTTTCTTTATTTTTTCGTACAAACTTGAATCTATACCTCCTGGAATAAATGGAGATGAAGCAGCTATTGGTTTAAACAGTATTCTTATATCTGAGACTTTACGTGATGAGAATAAAAGAATTATTCCTTTGTTTATTCTAACCTTAGACAAAAAAGAATGGAAGCAGCCTATCACAATATATTCAAGTATCATAGTTTTCAAAATACTTGGAAAATCTTTGTTCAATTTAAGGTTAGTTAGTGTTTTTATAGCTTTAGTTAGTGTTACTTTACTTTTTTTAATTTTAAAACAGATTTTCGCTAACTTAGAATCTTTAATAGGCTTGTTAATTTTTTCAATGTCACCCTTGCTTTTGATACAAAGCCATTTAGCTAGTGAAAATATTGCTCCCTTGCCTTTTATATGTTTTTGGATTTTAATGATGTTTAAATATTTTAAACTTAATCGCAATATTTATTTGCTCCTGGGGAGTATTTCTTTAGGTTTAAGTATATTTTCATATAACGGTATGAGACTCATTGTACCTGTATATGCTTTAGTTGGTATAGGAGCTATCCTACTTGATAGAACAAAAAAGAATAAATCAAAGCTGGAGTCTCTTAGGTTTTTTTTAGCTGGGTTTTTACCTACACTTTTATTCATAGCTGTCGGTTTAATCAAATATCCTGGGGCACTACTCAACTATAACCAGCCAGTTCATCTAGCAAATTATCAGGATTTTTTTCTTCCATATTTATCTTCCTTTGACCTAAGTTTCTTATTCTTAAAAGGAGATGCTACTGCTTATCATTCTACAGGCAAACACGGGATGTTTTTATTTTTTACCTTACCTTTTTTCCTAACAGGTATTTACCAGGGTGTTGCCAAAAAAAGCATGCCTCTTTATTTTGCTTTGGCTTGTTTTTTCCTAACGCCTATTTTTTTCGGGCTGACTGATCAAATTTACAGAGCTAGTAGATTAATGGCATTAATGCCTTTTTTTGCAATAATCTCTACTCAAGGAATATCTTTTTTACTTAAAAAAAGTAAGTTAATTTTTTTCTTAATTTTATGTTTAGTTTTTATAAATTACATTGAATTTGTCTCCTATTATTGGAACGAATATCCTAGACAGGTTGTTACAGATTTTTCTAGCACATCAAATATAACTTTTAAGGAGCTATCTAAATATTCAAAAAAATATAAACTTAAACCAGTTATTCTTTGGGATTATTATCAAAAGGAATCTAGCGCAGCAAAGTTTTTTGAGAAAGCTTATTTTAGCAAACCTTTAAAAATGTGGAGGCCAGGAGTGAAACTTTTAGACGGAGATGTTTTACTTGCTAGTTCGGCAGATAAAGAAACCTTAAATAAGCAAGGATTTAGACAAATAAAATCGTCTTTAGAAGAATATAGCATATATGTAAAATAAGTTGATAAAAGATGACCAAAAATATAAATCTGATAATTGTTATTTTGAGTTTGGGATTTTTAATTAGATTAATAAATTTTGATTTCCCATACTTTACCGAGGAAGAAGCGAGGATTGCGTACAGAGGGTATACACTTTCTCACTTCGCCACAGATGAGCTAGGAAGAAACTTACCTTTTTTATTTAATTCTCTAAGTGACTATCGGCTCCCGCTTGTTTCCTATATTGTAGCCTTTGGAGAGCTGTTTTTTGGAAAAAATGAGATAGGAGTAAGATTGCCATTTATCGTTATAGGTACTTTTTTAATTCTGATTTCTTATTTAATCTCAAAAAGCTTATTTAAAGATAAATCAATTAGTTTGTATACGAGTGTTTTAGTAGCTTTTGCTCCTCCCCTTTATTTTCTTTCAAAAGTGCCAAATGAGGAAATAGTTTTAACAGTGTTATTTGCCCTTACATTTTACTACTTGATTAGACCTAAGATAAACTATTTCCTTCTAATTGTTTTATTTCTGCTAATAATATTAACAGAAAAAATAGCTTGGTTTATCTTGCCAATATTTGTAATCTATACAATATGTTTTGTGCAAAAAAAATGGGGAAATAAGCATAAATGGTTAATTTGCGCAACACCCTTTTTCCTATCTGCTTTAAGTTTAATAGTTTATCTTAATATTGAACAAGGCTTAAGGAGTTTACTTGAGAATAACTTTTTAAATTTTTATGATCTTAGTATAAGTAATGGTATTAATAGACTTAGAGGGCAGGTTTATGATGCTAACTTGGCGCAAATTCTTGGCAAGATATTTTTCAATAAAACACACTACGTAACCTATAATTTATCTTCATACCTTTCAAACATAAGTTTAGATAAACTTTTTGGAGAACTTGATAGCCAAGGAGTAATAAATTTTCCCCTAATAGGGGTATGGGAAAAAATATTGATAATCCCTTTTTTAATAGGAGTTTACACCCTTATAAGATATGAGACAAACTATAGATTCCTTTTAGGTTTTATAATTGTTTTTACCTACCCATTAATTTTCCAAAATTCGGCAATAGAAACCTTTATATTTTTTATGCCATTTGTAGCTATGATCATAGCATTAGGTCTTTCTAAATTAAGACTAGGAGTATCTTCCCTAATCTTAATTCTTGCTTTATTTGAGTTGATTTTAAATTTAGTTTTTCCTATAAGTTTTATTAAAAAAACTAACAACATTCGTCCTGTCTGGATTCAAAATGTGATAGATGATGCAAGTAGCAGTTTTGGAAATACCCCTGTTGCTTATTCTGACAAAATTATTACTGATATTATTCCTTATGTTGCATGGAATACAAATTTTAGGCCAGATAATAATTTTGAGAATTTGAAATTTCCTTATAAATTTAACCAAAGTTCACTATGGCAAATAAGGACTATTAACTCGGATGAGAAATTTAATCGGTGCGAGTATTCTTTAACAAAAACTAGAGCTTATGTAACTGAAAAAGACATAAAAAGATTAAAACGATATTTTGAAAGCGTAAAGTTTAACAAGGTATTCAAAGATTCAACGAATACGGAAAGGGTTTATTTGTTAGCAGATATATGCTTAAACTGAACAAAGAATTTTTAATTTTAGTATTAATTTTTCTACTGGGAGTTTTTTTAAGATTTTACAAGTTAGGAGAGTTTCCTATACAACTAAATCATGATGAGGTAACACAACTTTATGATGCTATATCTATAGCGCAAACCGGAAAAGATATATATGGTAATTTCCTACCTACAATTTTTACTTCAGTTAATGATTACAAATCTCCTTTTTATACTTATATAACAGTACCCATCTTTTTTCTTTTAGGTGGAGGAGAAATTACCATTAGGATTCCAGCAGCAATTTTTGGGAGTTTAAACATTTTTGCAGTGTACTTTTTTGTTACTAAGCTATTAAGAAATAATCGGGTAGCTCTAATAGCCAGCTTTTTTACTGCTATAGCACCTTTCGAAATATTTTTTTCACGCAAAAGTTTTGAAAACGGAGCAGGAATTTTTTTTATGCTTTTGGGTTTTGGTCTTTTACTTTCTAAAAAAAGAGTTAGTCTTTATTTTGGTTTTGGACTATTAGCTTTAGCAATGTATACTTACTTTTCGCATGCGCTAATTATTCCATTAGTGATTATTTCCTTTATTCTAATTTTTAGAAATCAACCCTCTTACAATTTAAAGATTTTCTTTTGGCCAATACTTGTCTTTTTATTTTTGTTAATGCCTCTTTATCTGATTATTTTAACAAATCCGAATGCACAATACAGATCGAAAACAGTGTTTATAACTCAAGATCCAGTACTTGGAGAACTAATTCAGTTTGTCAAACAAAAAAACCCAGAAATAAGCTACGTACAAGAAAAATTAATGATCATCAAGTATAGTTTTAATAGATTATTGATCCAATTTAATCCGACTTTTTTATTTGTAGACGGACTTGATCTTACCAATCAGGGGTTAATTGACTCAGGCCCTTTGTATTTTCTGCAATTTCCTTTTTTTATTTTAGGATTAATTTATTTGATTAAATTACGCAATTTTTCTAGCGCAAAAAAATTTATCCTTGCTTGGGTAATTCTTGGAACAATACCAAGCGGCCTAACTTTTGAGGCTCACAGCCCCCACAGAAGCATAATGGTATTTACTATGCTAAATATAATATCAGCTTGTGGATTTTATTTTGCCTTTAATATTTTAAAAGAAAAAAAAATTAAGTTTAGGTATCCAATATATATATTAATTCCTGTTCTAATTCTTTTGAACTTTGGCTTCTTTCTAATGATTTACTTTGTTAATTACCCAAGAGAAAAATCCCAAGATTTGCAATATCCCTTTAAAGAAGTATCACTATTTATTTGGGCAAACTATAGCAGTTTCAACCAAATTATTTTTGACCCAGAATATGGGGACGTAAGTCCCAGAATTGGCACAGGCGCACATTATTATCTGGCCTATTATGGAAAACTAAACCCGCAAAAAATGCAAAATGAATATAAGTTAGGGAAAAAAGAAAGAGAAGTCCTTTTTGATAAATTCTCTATAAGGAAACTAAATTGGGGAGAAGATAAAAAAAATAAAAATACTTTAGTTATTGCCAGTTCTTGGAGCATTCCTATAAAGAGTGTTGAAAAAAATAAAATTCTTAAAACCTTTTACTTTTATAATAAAGAGCCAGCTTTTTATGCTATAAAATTATGAGAAATTTTCGCAAAGTAATAATCGTTATGCCAGCCTATAATGCTGCGCGCACACTACAAGACACTTTTAATGAGATCCCAAAAAACTTATCACAAAACATACTTCTTGTTGATGATAAAAGCACAGATAATACTGTTGATGTTGCGAAAGGTTTAGGGATAAAAGTACTAACTCATAAAAAAAATTTAGGTTATGGAGGTAATCAAAAAACATGCTATGAAAAGGCCTTAGAAGAAAAGGCTGGGATAGTAGTAATGCTTCACCCAGATTACCAATATGACGCTCGTTTAATAAAAGAATTAATCAGGCCAATAATTCAAAGAAGATTTGACTTTATGTTTGGAAGTCGAATACAAAGTAAAATTTCAGCCCTGCAGGGTGGAATGCCTAAACTTAAATATTTCATAAATCGGCTAGTTTGTTTTTTTGAAAATATCATTTTAGGAGTTAATTTTACTGAGCACTTTTCAGGTTTTCGGGCATATTCTAGAAAAGTTTTGGAAACAGTGCCATTTAAAAATTTTTCTGATGATTTTGTTTTTGATCAACAAATGGTCTTTTCTTCACTTAGTCATGGTTTTAGAATTGGAGAAATTCCTATTCCTACTAGGTATCATGATAAAGCCTCCTCAATAAAAGTTATAAAAGGAATTAAATTTATTTTAGAGACTTTTTTGTATTTATTCTTTTACAAATTACATAAATATAAAATTATTAAATTTAAATATTACTCTAACTTAAAATAAAGATAAAATTAATAAAATGATAAAAATTGTGATATTTTTATTGGCATTTATATTTACATTTATTTTAAGAGCGCACAATTATGAAAGATCCCCTTTTATGGGAAATCTTGAGGAAATGCTCTATGGTTGGTCAGGGATTTACCTTGTTGAAACCGGAGTTCCCGTTTCTTGGTCAACTCTGGATTATCCAAAAAAGGCAGAAGTTTTTAGGGGAACGATTGATTATAAAGGAGGACTTCCAAAAGGGGGAGTGTCACTTTATAAACCTTGGCTTGATGAGCCACCTCTTTTTTCTCTTTTAGTGGGATGGTTTGGTCATTTTTATAAAGCTGATAGGACAGATTGGATCCCCACAGCATTTATAAGGTTTCCAGTTATATTTATTTCTACCCTTACTTCAATTTTTATTTTTTTAGTTGCCAAAAAATTAACTTACTTTTGGGTTGGAATACTATCTATGTTGATTTATGGAACTGTTCCTATATTTGTTTTAAGTTCAAGAATGGCAGTTCCTGAAAATCTAATTGCGTTATCTTTAATAATTATAATTTTTTTATTAATAAAATTTAAGGACCAAAGAAAAAAGATTTATCTTCTTCCAATCCCAGTTCTTTGTGGTGTTGCAGGACTTGCAAAACCCACAGGCTTTTTTATTATGCCCTTGGTATTATTTATCCTTTTTGAACAAAGAATGATAAGAAATGCAATTTATATTTTTTTTTCTACAATCCCTTTTATTTTAATTTTCTTTGCATATGGGATTTATTTCGATGCAGAAATCTTCTGGAAAATTACTTCAGTTCAATCTTTTAGACCAGTTGGATTTAAAAGTTTAGCTTGGTTTTTTACTTCTCCATCTTATGACTGGACAACCCTTACTGATAGTTGGTATGTTTTTACTCTACTCTGTGCAGTTTACTTTATTTTTTCTCCTCCTTCAAAAAAGCTAATAATAATCCCTTTTAGTTTTGTTTATTGGCTTATTATAATTATGATTTCAGGAGGCGAAGGTGATTTACTTGCCTGGTATAGGTATCCTCTTTTTCCGTTTCTTTCAATTATGGGAAGTTGGGGTCTTATTTATTTAATAAAAAAAGCAAATTTTTTTACCTCTTTTATTGCAGTTGGTATGCTCCTTGGGGGAAGAAGTTTACTGGTTAATGCCTTTAATCCAAACATCCAGCCACTGGGTTTTAGGTTGACTTTGGGCTTTCTACTTTTTCCTTCAATAATAAACGAGATATTAAAAGCCTCCTTTTTAAAGAATCTAATAAGATTAATATTAATCTTCGTTATTATCACAGGATTTTATTTTAATATTAAATATATTTACTCTCATTATGAAATCTCTTGTCAAGGAGCTGAGTGCATTTTAGGACCTCAAACATTCCTTTCAAAACTGCATCTTCCCTTTATTTGGCGACTTTTTGTAATTTAATGAGAAAAGAATTTTTTTTAGTACTTCTTGTTATTACAGTTTGCTTTTTTACATCTTGGTTTTTTGTGATCTTTAAAATTAATTTATTCCAAGGACTAGCTAGCCTACTACTAAGCTATTCTTTACTAAGTTTCTTAGTAAATAAAAAAATATCCAAATTCAGGGTATTTTTGATCTGTAGTTTGTTTTTAATTCTTTTGGGTTACTTACTATATAACTTTTCAGATCAAAGCATTTTTAGAAATTCAGAGCTTGAAGAAATTCAAATTAAAGATAGATATCAATACTTTTTTAAGGAATTTGATTTTTATTTTGCAAGTAATAGACTTTTTGTTTTCTACATAAACAAAACAAGGCCTCCTTTGGTTAAGTATTTTAATAATGAAGCAAGGCTATTTGACATCGAAAACTACTTTCCCTCTAAATTTCCATTACTTTTTCTTCCCTTTGCACTTGTTGGAGCATTTTACTTACTCACATTTCTTAATAAGTGGCTAGCCGCTTCTTTTTCCCTAATTATATTGATTTCTGGTCTTACAGATATAGGAAATAATTTTGGACCAATCGCGCTTTTTCCTGTGATTGTTTCTATTATTAGTCTTGGGATAATTTATACTCTAGGTTCTTTTAAGAAATATTTTGCATAAATTATGAAATCAAAAATCCTTTTGTCGTTTATACTTATTCTTGCTTTTTCACTGAGATTTTATAAGCTGGGAGAGATTCCTGCTGGAATCCACAGGGATGAAGAGTCACATGGATATAACGCGTTTTCTCTAATGCAGTCTGGTAAAGATAGATATGGACAACCTTTCCCCTTACTTTTTAGATCATTCGGGTCCTACCAGCCTCCGTTATATACTTATTTTGCAACCATTCCAATTTCAATATTTGGAAACAGAGTAGAGTCCGCAAGATCTGTTTCTGCTCTAGCAGGTACGTTGTTGGTTCTAATTACTTACTTTTTGAGCTTAGAGCTATTTAGCGTTAAAAAAAGACAAGAGCTAGCGCTTATCTCATCACTTATTATTGCGATTTCTCCCTGGTCTATATATTTTAGCCGTTTGGTTGCTGAAGGGAATTTGGGAGTTTTATTTTTTGTTAGCAGTCTTTTATTTTTTACCCTTTCCTTAAGAAAAATTTGGTTTTTTGTGGTTGCTACAACTCTTCTTGCTTTATCAACTCATGCTTACTACAGTGAGAGAATTATAAGCTTACTCTTTCTACCTAGTTTCATTTTTCTTTTTAGACAGTATTTCCTTAAACATAAAAAAGGACTAATTTTAGGTTTATTCGCGTTTATCATTTTAATGATGCCGCACCTTTTTCTTTTGACAACGGGAGCTTTAACTAGGCGTTTAGTTGAGGTCGGATATTTAGGAACGACACACTCTTTTTTGGGAGAATTTATAAAAAGATATTTAATCTATTTTTCACCTAGAAATTTGTTCTTTGACTTGGGATCAGCACTCGGGAGAATGCCGCCAACACTTGGGGTTTTTTACACGATATTTATTATTCCATTTATTTTTGGTATTAAAAGCTTAAGAGAGTCACTAAACAAAAAATTTTTTAAGCTAGTTTTAATCTTAATAATTATTACTCCAGTTTCTGCAGCGCTAACTGGGGACAGTTATTATCCACTCAGAGCTCTAGAATCTATTTGGATATTCGCACTTATCATATCTTTAGGTTTTTTTAAAATCATTAAATATTTTCCAGGCAAAATAGGATTTGCGGTATTAATCCTTATCGTAATTCAATCCCTGGTGTCATTTTATTTCTCGTATTTTATTTTATTTAAGTATGAACGGGCAAAAGATTATGGAAATGTTTACCTTTCCCTATTCCAAAAATTAAATAAATACAAGGATTACAAAATAATTATAGATTCAGCCCGAGACCCTGGTGCAGGATTAAGATTAGCATATTTAACCAGTTTTGACCCTAAAAATTTACAAAAAGAGCTTCGTTCTCAACTTGAGAGTCCCTACTATTCGAAAGACGTGAAAGTATATGAAATATATACCGTCAATAATATCAAGTTTAAGCCAATTGACTGGAAAATTGCTGATTGCAAAAGCAAGATCATGTTAGTAGGGGATAATGTAGCAATATCAGATATTCAGGCAAGGATTCATAATCTCAAATATGAATTTGAAGTCAAGGATATTTCCGGTTATGATAGATTAACTGCATACAAAGTAAATGCCTCTAAAATATGCAACGAACCAAAATAACAATATTTTTTCTTTCATTTATTCTTTTTTTAGCCTTATTTCTAAGAATATATAAAGTTGCTGAGATTCCTCCGTCTTTAAACTGGGATGAAGTATCTATAGGATACAATGCTTATTCAATTCTAAAGACTGGAAAAGACGAATGGGGAGTATCTTTTCCACTGCATTTTAAATCTTATGGTGAGTACAAACTTCCTGTTCAAATTTATTTTTCAATTCCAGGAATTTGGATATTTGGGTTAAATGAACTTGGTGTTAGAATTACACCTGTAGTTTATGGGACTCTTAGCGTTTTACTAATTTTTCTTCTCACTAAAGAGTTATTTAAAAAATTTGAAATAGGATTAATTTCTGCATTTTTATTAAGTATCTCTCCTTGGCATATACACCTAACAAGAGCTTCTTTTGAATCGTCTTTCTCTATATTCTGGATCCTCTTGGGTTTTTGGCTATTAATTAAAGGTTTTTCTAAAAGTAAATACCTAGTAGTCTCGAGTATACCGCTGGCAATCTCTTTGTATACCTACAATAGCGCAAGAGTTTTTACTCCGCTATTTCTTTTAGCTAACTGGACATTTTATTTTAAATATTTAATAAATTACAAAAAATATTTTTTAATAAGTTTAGTACTTTTTTTTATTCTTTTGATTCCGATGATCCCTTTTGTTTTAAGTGGGGAAGGGAGTGCTAGATATAAACTCGTAAGTATCACAGATGATCCAGGGTTGGTTCCCAGGATTAATGAAGCAAGAGGAAATTCAAATCTGCCTGATCCGCTCCCCGTTTTAATCCATAACAGAGTCACGTATGTTAGTTTATATTTCATTTCAAATTATTTAGCCCACTTCACACCTGACTTTTTGTTTATTAGCGGAGCACCTCATAAACAACACCATGTTCAGAGAATGGGTGAACTTTTTCTTTTTCAAGCACCATTCATTTTATTAGGAGTATATTTTCTTGTAAAAAGAAGAGAGAGATTTGCTTTTTTTATTTTTTCTTGGATACTTTTAGGAATTATTCCAGTATCGGTAACAAACGATAGTACCCCTCATGCTTTAAGGACTCTTATTGTAGCTCCAGCTTATTCAGTACTTACAGCCTATGGTCTATCAATATTTTTTGGTTGGATATTTAGAAAAAGCAGACTATTTCTTGCATCTATTTTTTTTACTATATTTATTCTCATTATTTCTATTGGATACTATTTTTATCTTTACTACGGTTTGTACTCAACAAGATATTCAAGGGATTGGCAGTATGGTTATAAACAGGTTGTGGATTATATAAATCGAAATAAAGAGAACTACGACCTAATTGTATTCTCTAGACATTACGGCGAGCCACACATGTTTACTTTATTTTTTTCTAAATATGACCCAAGTAAGTTTCAAAATGATCCTAACTTAAATAGATTTGAAACTTACGATTGGATAAGAGTTTTAAATTTTGACAAGTTCTATTTTCCTGATTTAGCTGATAAAGGGACTACATATGCAGATATTGTAAAAAAGTATCCAGATAAAAAAATCCTCTTTATTGGTAAATATGGAGATTTTTCTAGAAAAGAAAAACTTAAAACTATAAATTTTCTAAATGGAGATATAGCTTTTGAAATTGTTGAAAATTAAGTGAAAATAAAAATAGCATTTTTTTTAATAACTCTCTTCTTTCTTTCAACAAGATTAATATTTTTACCTCAAATACCTGCCTCCTTGTACTGGGACGAAGCATCCATTGGATATAATGCTTATTCTATATCAGAGAGTCTAAAAGATGAGTGGGGTAAATTTTTACCAGTCCATTTTAGAGCATTTGGTGAATTTAAATTACCTGTTTATATTTACTCAGTTGCCTTTTTTGTAAAACTTTTCGGCTTAAATGAATGGTCTGTAAGAGTTCCTGCAAGTTTATATGCATTTGCAACAATGATGTTAATTATTTTAATTTGCCGGAAACTATTTACAAAACAGGGAGAAAAAATAGGACTCTTATCTTCCTTTTTATTGTCCATATCTCCTTGGTTTTTTATAGTGAGCAGAGCGGGTTTTGAGGCAACAGCAGGTATAGCATTTTTTTGTCTTGGATTTTTTTCTTTTTTGAACTCCAAAAATTCTTTCTTAGTAAAATTAGTAACAATCCTTGCCTTTATACCGAGCATTTACAGCTATAACAGTTTTAGAATAATTACTCCCCTTTTTCTTATATGGGTTTTTATTAGTTGGCTTAAAAATTTAAATAGAAAGAGTTTGGTTTACTTACCCTTGCTTCTTTTATTATTTCTTATATCTTTTTATCCTGCATTTAAGTTAAATGTCGTTGAGCAAACTTCAAGATTTAAGACTACCAGTATTTTAAGCCAGGGAGATAGTCCAGTAAATGTATTATATAATTTCACTTCCAACTATTTATCAGATTTGAGCCCTGACTTTCTTTTTACAAATGGAGACAAAAACTTAAGAAGCCACACAGGGTTTGGAGGGATGCTCTATTTGCTAGATATTATTTTTATTTCGGTGGGAATTTTTGCGGTCCTTAAGCAAAAACAAAAAAAGTCAGGTGTAATTTTCTATATATTATTTTTGAGTTTAATTCCTGCGGCAATCAGCAAAGAATCGCCTCATGCCCTAAGGGCTATTTTATTTATACCATTTATATCTATCATTACTGCTTATGGAATTGTTTATTTAAAGGATGCTTTCAAGTTAAGATTTTTCTACTGCGTTGTATTGTTTTTTTATGCTATCTTTTTCTTCGCCTATTTTTATGATTTTATTAAAAACTACAACTTAAGATCCTCTTTAGATTGGCAATACCCTTATAAAGAAATATTTAAAGGGAGTATTGATTTAAGAAAATACGATAAAGTCTTCATATCTGATTATTTAGGGCAACCTTATATATTTGCTTTATACTATTTAGAGTTTCCTCCTGATAAGTTCCAAAAAACAGTTGAATATAATCCTCCAGATAAATGGGGACATTCTTTAGTCAAAAGCTTTAATAACTTCTCCTTTAACTTGAGTGAATTAGAAAACGAGAAAGACAAGAAACTAATTATATTTGCTAAACCAGGGGAATACGTTGGTAGTAGAGAAAAGACAAAAACTATAAAAGATCTCTCCGGAAAAGCAATATTTAGTGTATATGAATAAATTAGAACAAGTTTTTAAGTATAAAGTTTGGTTTATTTTAATACTTATTATTGCTTTTGCTGGTATTGTAAGGATTTATAAAATTACAGAGGTACCTCCATCTATTTCCTGGGATGAGGCTGCAGTAGGTTATAATGCATGGACAATCGCGAGTTATGGAAGAGATGAGAGAGGGAATTTCTTCCCAGCATATTTTATTTCCTTTTTGGATGACAAGCACCCTGTTCATATTTATTTAACTGCTATTTTTGTAAAGATCCTTGGGCTTTCAGAACTTAGCGTTAGATTGCCCTCAGTATTTTTTGGGACATTAAATGTTTTAATAATTTTCTTTCTTGGAAGAGTTGTCTTTAAAAATAATTTAATAGGGCTAATAGCATCATTTCTGCTAGCCATCTCGCCATATGCTATTCATTTTTCAAGATTTAATCATGAGTTAAACTTCACAGTTTTCTTTTTCCTGCTTAGTCTTTATTTATTTTTTAAAGGCCTTGATAAAAAAAATGGATTTTTAGGGCTCTCTTTTCTTACTTTTGGGGTTACCTTTTTAAGTTATCATAGTCCCAAAATTATTGTCCCTATTGTTTTAATTTTACTTTTTGTACTTTTTTACAATGAGCTAAAAAGCAAAAGGACTGATTTATTAATTGGTTTAATCTTAATATTTTTGATTGGAGGAGTAGTATTTTTTAACCCAGCTCTTTTAGGAATTTCGCGAGCAAAGCAAACCTTAATACCTGATGATTTAGCCAAAAAAACTTATATTTTCTCTAAAACCGAGAATTTAAGTTTAGGAAAAGTAAACGTAGTTCTAAGTAATTATTTATCACACTTTTCTTACGACTATCTTTTTAAAAATGGGGATAAAAATCCAAGATTATCCTCACGAGTAACAGGAGAATTTTATTTGCTAGATCTACCCTTTTTAATTTTGGGTTCGGTGCTAATTTTATTATCGAGAAAAAAAACAGGCTTAGTGATTTTAATTGTAGCGATACTTGCACCCCTTGCTGCCTCATTTAGTACAGAAGTACCTCATGCGGCAAGAGCTATGTTTTCTCTAGGTAGTTGGCAAATAATTGAGGCTTACGGAATTTATAGGTTCCTAACCATTTCTAAATTGGGCTGGGTTCAGATAATCACAGGCTTTATACTTTTATTCTTCTTTCTTTTGAACTTTAATCAATATTGCCAAAAATATTATTCAGAATATGCAAAAAGGTATGCTATAGATTGGCAATATGGTATGAAGCAAATTGTTGAATATGTACAAAAACACCCAGAATACAAAGAAGTTTATATGACCAACGTAAGATCACAACCTTATATTTTTTTCCTTTTCTATACAAAAAAGCCATTAGAGGAATATGTTAAAGAAGTCGAGTATAATAATTCACACACTAGGAGTTTTAATCTAGTTTCCGCGTTTGACAGATATATATTTGAGTACTGGGAACCAATTGAGGTTTTTCCTCAACCAGCAAGGCTTTATGTAGTTACTTCAAGTCAGTATGATGGATTAAGATACATAAATGATTTTGAAATTAAGAAAATAGTTTATTTTCCAGATGGTGGTACGGCTTTTTATTTAATTGCAGCTAAATAATATGAAAAATTTATCAATTGTGCTTGCTGTTTATAATGAAGAAAAAACACTAGAGGAATGTTTGAGCTCAGTAAAAAATATAGCCTCAGAAGTCGTTGTTGTTGATGGAGGATCTAGCGATCATACTCTTGAAATTGCTAGGAAATTTAATGCAAAAATCATTGAGACTGAAAACCCACCAATATTTCATATAAACAAACAAAAAGCACTTGATGCAGCCACTAATGAGTGGATTCTGCAACTTGATGCGGATGAAAGAGTTACTGAGTCCTTAGGAAAAGAGATAATTTTGGTTTTGAATATGAAAGATGAGGAAGTTGATCAATACGAGAAAGGATTAAAAAAAAGAAAATTATTCAGGGAACATGTAGCCTTGCTTGAGAAAAGAGATGGAAATATAGGCAAAGATACTAAAGAATATTGTGCATTTTTTATACCGCGTCTAAACTATTTTCTTGGAAGCTTTCTAAAGTACGGAGGTGTTTATCCGGATGGAGTAATAAGGTTGGTAAAAAAAGGAAAAGCATACTTTCCTTGCAAAAGCGTACATGAGCAAATTGTAGTGAATGGAAAGGTGGGTTGGTTAGAAAATGACTTACTTCATATTGCAGACCCAACCTTTAAAAGATATCTTGATAGGAATTCTAGGTATGTAAATTTAATTAAAGATGAACTTATTCGTGAACATGTTCAAAAAAATATTTTTGAAGGAATTAACTACTTTTTAATTAAACCATCTGTTTGGTTTTTTATGACTTTAATAAGGCATAAAGGGATTTTAGATGGAGTTCCTGGAATTATTTTTTCTTTTTTTTCCTCATTAAGATTCCCAAGGGCATACTACAGATATTTAAGACAATGAAAGTTGGTATAAGTATTAGAAATTTAAAAGAGGGTCATGATAAAAGAGGAATAGGTAACTATACAAGAAATCTCATTCTAAATTTGAGAAAGAAAAAAATTTCAGTAATTGAATTTGAGGACTTGTCTGCTCTAGGAAGAGTTGATCTTGTTCATTACCCAACCTTTGATTTTTTCAATCACACTCTGCCTCTTTTTAAAAACTTCCCTATTGTTGTGACAATACATGATGTGATTCCATTACTCTTCCCAGAGCATTATCCCAAAGGTATAAAAGGAGGCATTAATCTCTTAAGACAGAAACTATCTTTAAGACAAGTTAGCTGCATAATCACAGATTCTTATTCCTCAAAAAAAGATATTGAAAAAAAATTGTCAGTAAAGGAAGAAAAGGTATTTCCGATATACCTTGCCCCTTCTAGAGAATTCACTAAAATAGAGGGCCAAAATAAATTAGATAATGTTTCAAAAAAATATAACCTTCCTTCAGAATTCATTGTTTATTATGGGGATATAAATTGGAATAAAAATCTTTATGGGATTGCAGAAGCCGCGGAGTCGGCAAACGTTAACTTAGTAATGATAGGAAACAGTTTCACTACTACAATTTCAGAACACAAAGAGTTATCTTCTTATAAGAAGTTTCTTGATAGGTTTAAAGAAAGTCCATTAATACACCTTAAAGGATTTATGCCGACTGAAGATTTGGTCTGCACAATTAATCTTGCAAAGATAACTATTCTTGCATCATTTTATGAAGGGTTTGGGTTACCTATTGTTGAATCACAAGCTTGCGGAACTCCAGTTATTACAAGCCCAATATCAGCTATGAAAGAGGTAGGAGGAGAAGGTGTAATTTATGTTAATCCATACAATCCCTCCTCAATTGAAGAGGGGATAAGAAAACTTTTAGGCGATCCAAGACTTGCAAAGAAGCTCGTACAAAAGGGGTTTGAGAATATTAAGAGATTCTCATGGAGCAGATGCACAGAAGAAACAATTGAGGTTTATAAGTATGCTTTGGGAGATTAAAAAAATAAGATCTGATTTCTGGGCAATATTAGGAATTTTTTTTTCCTGGAAACTAATTACTTTTTTAGCGCTCTTTTTCTCAAGTAGATATTTGACAATTTTCTCAACAGACAAGTTTTTAGGCGGCACATATAAAAACTTCTCTCTTCTACCAGAATTTTTTTCTTGGGCAAACTTTGATGGAGAACATTTTATTTCAATAGCAGTTAATGGTTACAAACCCCTACAGTATGCCTTCTTCCCTCTATATCCTAAGGTGATTGGCTATTTATCACAACCACTCATCGTAAATGATTTCACAAGTTACTTTTATCCGATTTTTATAGGAGTATTAGTTAATAATTTGTTCTTTTTGCTATCGTTAATAGTTCTTTATGATTTAATTAGAATTGATCATTCTAGAAAAATTGCTTTTTTGGCTGTTTTGAGCTTAGTCTTATATCCTACCTCATTTTTTTTTGGCGCAGTATATTCTGAATCATTATTTCTATTTTTGACTTTGGTTTCTTTTTATTTGGCAAGGAAAAATAAGTGGTTATACTCATCAATTTTTGGTCTTTTTGCATCTGTAACAAGAATTTTCGGGATATTAATTTTCTTTTCGTTCGTTCCAAAGTTTTTTGGGAAAAATAGATTTAAATTTTTTTGGATATTTATTATTCCACTGGGATTAATCGTATATATGATTAATCTTATTATTGTTGCCCAAGATCCATTTGCCTTTTATAACCAACAACTTATTGTTGGGGAACAACATCAGCAAGGAATTGTTACCATACCGCAGATAATATTTAGATATATAAGAATACTTCTGAATATTAATCAATGGAATATGATCTATCAAACTATAATTTTGGAATTTATTAGCGCACTACTTTTTATTTTTTTAATCATATTTGGATTTGTCAAAAAAATTAATTACCAATACATGATATATTTGGTATTAGGATTTATTGTACCAACATTCCAAGGTAGTTTTTCTTCTCTTCCGCGTTATGTGCTAGTCCTTTTCCCTGGTTTTATTTTTTTAGGAATAATTTTGGCTAAATTGCCAATCTTTTTTAGATTCTTATATATAATTGTGTCAGGAGTTTTGCTCTTTATAGAAAGTTCGCTTTTTTTTAGAGGATATTGGGTATCATGAGGAAAAATTTTTTACTAGTGGTTGGACACCCTTTTTTTTCAGGTAGTTTAATTATGGTTCTTGGGACCAACGGCGCAAATGCAATTAATTATATTTATCATATGACTATGGGCAGAGTGCTAGGACCCTCTGATTATGGAGTGCTTGCAGCTCTAATATCTTTGGTAACCATTTTGGCGATATTTCCGCAATCTCTTAGCCTTGTAATAGTTAAATTTGTATCATCAGCAAAAAGCAAAAATGAAATTCGCTTAATTTATAGCTTATTGAATAAAAAAATCTATTATTTAAGTTTTGGTTTAGTATTTATAATTTCTATCTTTTCATCAAATATATCAGACTTTTTAAATATTAATAATACTTTTTTATTGTATTTGGTTTCAATTGGGTTTTTTTTCTTTATCCCGGCTGCATTTTATCGCGCAATCCTACAAGGAATGTTGAGGTTCGGGCTTTTTGTCGGAAGTATTTTTTCTGACACTTTAATTAAACTTTTTTTATGGTTTGCACTAGTATTGTTAGGACTTAAAGTTTTTGGAGCTTTACTAGGGATTCTAATTGCCTCAATAGCTGGATGGGGACTTAGTTTTTACTTCTTAAAAGACATTAGGAGAACTCAAAAATCAAACTCTATAATAAAGATGAAATCTATCTTTCTTTATACAATTCCGGTCTTTTTGCAATTTATAACCTTAACTTCATTTTACTCATCTGATGTTCTTCTTGTTAAGCATTTTTTTGATAGTTTCAATGCAGGGATTTACGCATCAGTATCCTCCCTTGGTAAAATAATTTTCTTTGCAGTTGCCCCAGTTACTTCAGTAATGTTTCCGATAATTTCGATGAAAAATTCAAATAATGAAAAATTCATTAAGGTTTTTTTATTAACACTAGGTATTACATTATTTTTTAGTTCGGTCATTATTTTTATATATTTTTTATTTCCGGATTTAGCAATATCCCTTCTTTTTGGAAAAGCCTACCTAAGTGGTTCACAGATTTTGCTTCCATATGGGTTATTTATTACTGTTTTGTCGCTAGCTTGGGTAGTAATAAATTTCAATTTATCAATAGGAAAAGTTAAAACTGTTTTTATCCCTTGTATAGGAGCATTACTTCAAATAATTTTAATAGTTTATTTTCATAGTAGTTTAATACAAGTAATAATGGTTTCGTTGATGGTTTCATTTATTATGCTAATAATACTTTCAATCCTTACAATAATCCTCCTTAGAAGGTGATTGATAATCAGCTAAAAAAATATACAATAGGTTTCTGCAATGAGAAAGAAATTACTATCAGTTATCGTACCCGCTTACAAACAGGCAAGAACTTTAAGAAAAGATTTACAAACTATAGAAAAAGTTTTACTAGAAGGGCTAAAAAATTTTAATTTTGAAATTATTTGTGTGATCGATGGTGATCCTGAAGAGACTAAAAGAAAAGTAAAAAATTTAAAATCAAAGAGGATTAGAATTTTTGACTACCCTCAAAATAGGGGTAAGGGATTTGCGGTAAGGTATGGGATTATGAGAAGTAGGGGAGAGCTCGTTTCATTTATAGATGCAGGAAGAGAAATTTCCCCGGCTAGTATTATGATGTTGATGTCGCATATGACTTGGTATAATGCAGATATAATTATTGGTTCAAAAAGGCATCCTGTTTCAAGGGTAAATTATCCACTCCTAAGAAGAACTTTAAGCATTGGTTATCATATATTTGTTAAGGCGTTATTTGGACTTCCTTTAACTGATACTCAAAGTGGAATAAAAATATTTAAAAGAAATGTGATAAAAAAGGTCCTACCAAGAATGTTTGTGAAAAAATATGCAATGGATATAGAGCTTTTAGCAGTTGCAAGAGCTTTGGGATTTAAGAGAATATTTGAAGCGCCTTTAGAAGTTAAATTTGATAAAAAAACCAGTAGGATTTCTTGGAAAACAATTTTTCGGATGTTTTTGGATACTTTAGGAGTATATTTTAGATTAAAAACTAATTTCTACACTAGGAAACATATAAAAAGATGAAAACAACTATCCTATTTTTTTTTGTAATTTTTTTTTCTTTATTCCCAAAAAATGTGTTTGCAAATCAAGAGTACATAAATCTTATCCATCCTGTAAGGATTTCAAATTATAACAAGACTCCATTTGAAAGTATTAAAGCAGAGTATAAGGAAATAATAAAAAGAAGATTACCCTCTACTTGGCTTGTAACTTACGACGTATTAGAAGATTCTAAAATTATTGAGTTCATTAAAGATTTTGACAAAAAACAGGAAATAGGAATTTTTGTTGAAGTTACACCTGATTTAGCAAAAAGGGCTGGTGTAGATTATCATTCTTCTGATTCTTGGCACAGAGCACGGTCTTTATTTTTAGTAGGTTATAAGCAAAAAGAGAGGATTAAATTGATAAATATACTATTTGCGCAGTTTAAAGGCAGATTTGGATTCTATCCAAAATCTGTAGGGGCTTGGTGGATAGACAGTTTCTCGCTAGAGTATATGTTTAAAAAGTACGGAATAATTACCAACCTTTCTGTGGCAGATCAGTATTCAACAGATAATTACTCTAT
The DNA here is from genome assembly GCA_964459095.1 of uncultured Gammaproteobacteria bacterium. Lineage (GTDB taxonomy): Bacteria > Patescibacteriota > Microgenomatia > Daviesbacterales > UBA10151 > CAYWKL01. The sequence goes on along the minus strand of CAYWKL010000001.1, from coordinate 36,665 downwards.
CTGGGGGCAATATTGGTCATATCCATTTTATCCGAGCAAGTTTCATGCAGGAATTCCTGCCACAGAGAAAAATAAGCTAGGTGTAGTTACAATTCAGTGGGCTCCAAGGGACCCTTTAAATGCTTATGGAGATTCAATTGTAAGTAAATACAGCAGTCAAGATTATTTAACTTTGGGGTTTAATAATGACTATTTAAAAAACCTATTTAAACTTTATGCCTTAAAAAACTCTAACCTCTTTGGTCAAGCTGTATTTGGGCTAGAAGCGGATTTACCAGAAGATGTTTATTCTAAATCATACTCGACACAGCTTGATACACTTGTTGGTTTGGCAAATAAGACTGGAATGGAATTTCTAACTATGGAAGAATTCGGAAAATGGTTTAAAGCCAAATTTAAAGAAACACCCTCAAGTTTAATAGGAGGAAGTGATCTTCTAAATACCAAGGTACGGAGCTATTGGTATCAAACTCCTGAATATAGAATGGGAATTATATTTAACCCAGAGACCAAAAGTATAGAATTAGTTGATTTTAGGATATATCAAGAAAACTTTCAGGAGCCTTTCTATAAAGATAAAGTTACAGAGGACAATTTGTTAATTAACATACCCTCTGTTGTTGACAAGATAAATGACCCTAGTTCAGTAGTTAAATTTGATAATATAAATTCCTTTAACTTATCTTACAGCGGAGCTGGTGTAATAATAACTTTATCTGACAATAAAAAAATTATTTTAAAAAAGGAAAGTATAGTTTTCGAAAATTTTTCTCAAAAAGATTTATCAAAACTTCTAAATCATCCCTATATTAAAGTAAAGATTGGAGATGACATTACTATACAGATTAATAAGAATTTCCCAGTTGATAAAGAAGGAGTTAAACTTCGGAATCTATCTGTCGCTACAATCTATTTCTTAATAAGACCTAAAATCAAACTTATAACTCCAATTATTATAATAGCCAGTGTTTTATTATTTCTTTTTACTATTTATCTTATTTCAAAAAAGCATCTTAGTATTTTTTATTTGTTAATACTTACAGTTGCAGTTATTAGCGGTGCTTATGTGACATACTTAGTTTTAAACAAACTCAGTCATAAATATATAATTAGTCAGTCTGAATATGACGCTCTTTTACATTTAAAAGTGAAGAAAAAAGGAGTTACAGTTGTTGAGGATTCAAAATGTCTAGTTTGTGCCACATTTGATAGTACTAATCCTTCTTATGGAAATATAAGAGACTATGTTGGGGTACTATCTGGGAAAAAGTTGCTCTACAATAATAAGCTTTTTGGAATTACTGATCACAAAAAAGCAGGAGAATATCTTTATAAATTAGGTGCAAAGTACATAATTTTAAGTAAAAATCAAGGTTTTGAAAATAGATTAAAACTTTCTCCAGGAGATTATAAAATTGTGAAAATATATGAAAATTCAATTTCGCAAATTTGGGAGGTAATTAATTAGGTCTTGCAATGAATATTCTAATTCTTTCTTGGCGAGATCCCAAACACCCCTTAGCAGGAGGTGCAGAACAAAGTATTCATGAACACTCTAAAGGGTGGATAAAAAAAGGGCATAAAGTAACCCTTCTTTCTTCAAGATTTGAAAATTCAAGGGGAAAAGAGAATATTGATCAGGTAGAAATTATAAGGAAAGGGAATCAATACTTGGGTGTTCAGCTTGCTGCGTTATTTTTTTACTTGAAAAACAAAAAGAATTTTGACTTGATAATAGATCAGTTTCATGGAATCCCTTTTTTTACACCCTTATATGTTAAAAATCCTAAATTGGCGATTATCCAGGAAGTAGCAAAAGAAGTATGGTTCTTCAATCATTTTAAATTCCCAATAAATTTTATTGTTGGATTGTTAGGTTACCTTTTGGAACCTCTTATATTTAGTATATATAAAAATACTATCTTTATTACTGCTTCCGATTCTACAAAAAAAGATTTAATTTCCTTTGGTATCAAAAAAAGTAATATTTATGTAATCCATCACGGTGTAAGTGTAGTGAAATTCAAAAAAAACAAGAAAGAGAAAAACCCAACCATAATGTATTTGGGAAGATTATCAAGAGATAAAGGAATGGAAGACGTTCTTAAAACCTTTGAACTTCTATATAAAAAAAATAAGAATTATTCCTTTTGGGTTGTAGGAAAAGGGGAGACAAAAGAGTATGAGAAAAAAATAAAAAAGAAGGTAGAAAAAGCTTATTTCAAAAAAAAGATTAAATTTTTAGGACATATTGATGAAAAAAAGAAATTTGAATTATTGTCAAAAGCTCATATATTAGTAAACCCCTCTAAAAGAGAAGGTTGGGGACTTGTTAATATAGAAGCTAATATTGCAGGGACTCCAGTTGTTGCTTACAAATCTGCTGGTTTGGTAGATTCAGTAAAGCATGGGATAAGTGGAATAATTACTAAAAGAAGTCCTGTTGATTTAGCCAATGAAATTCACAAATTAATAACCAATAAAAAACTTTATCACCAGTTGTCTAAAGGAGCTCTTAAGTGGGGAAGACAGTTTACTTGGGAAAAAGCATCGTCAAAAAGTCTAATTGCTCTCAAAAATCTTAAGATATAAATTCCTTTTGTCTAAAAACTCAAAAAGGGCATTAGCTATTGTTTTATGACCATATTCATTCCAATGCTCATCAAATTCGAAATTAAATCTCATATGATTATTTTTCCAATCCTTTTCAAATACTTCTTCAAGATTTAGAATAGGTATCCCTAACTGTTGAGCAATATTCTTAGTTTCTGAAATGTAAAAATTTTTAAAGGTGTAATTATTTTCGTAAACTTTTTTCTTATCTGTATCCAATATAAGTATGGTTTTTATATTATTTTGTTTGTTTTCTTTATTGATATTCTCTAAAACAAAGCGAATCAATAAAGCAATAGTCTTTTTATCGATTTGTTTAGGAGTTTCATTTTTGTTGTAATTTCTTGTTTCTGCATAAAAAAGTTTGTTGAAAATTGGTGAAGTATTGACTAGATCGAGATTTATAGTCAGATATCTTACAATTGCAGAGTGTCTAAGAAATTTTTTAAGAGGCAAATTACTAACTTCTTTTGGAAAGACTTTTTTAAACTTAGAATCCTCATAAATTAAGGACCAGTTATCTTTTCTGCTTAGTCCGTAAAAGCTTTCATCAAAGTCATTTAAAACTATGTTAATAATTACAAAGTTCGGATTATATTTTTTAACTACTTCAGTAAGGATGCTTTGGTAGTGGAAAAGATTTGCTCCAGAATGTCCAAAAGTATAAACCTGAACTTTCTTTCCGTGATTGTCATTCTTATTCAGTAAATTCTCTAGTAAATAAGGATAGGATTTATCATAATCAACTTGCAAAGCTTCGATATAGGAATCTCCAATAACAGCAATTCTTATTGTATCTGTGGGTTTCTCGTACCCATAGTCATAGGGGGAATTCCAGCCTTTGTTATTAATATTATATTTGGCCTTGATTTCGCTACTTTTTCCTTTGACAAAAACACCTTTTTGGTTTGGAACAAATATATTTCCCAAGTTTGGGTCAAAGTAAATATCTGGGGCATCGCTTACTGGAAGAAAAATTCTTACAAATATTTCAAGTAAAAAAAAAGTAACTAACACGCTCGGGATGGAAAAAAGTAACAAAAAGGAAATGGGTTTAAATAAATTGCTTTTTTGAAATTTATTTTTTAATTGTCTATAAAGGGAGTGAAAGTGTGACATTTTTCTTAAATATACTATTGGTTTAGTTTAGTATACAATTGTTGAGTTTTTGATATGTTTAATGATTTAAGCAAACTTAAGGCAATCTTTAAAGTATTAATTCCTATTCTTTTACTCTCCTTTCTTCTAAGGAATGTGTTGTTAAATTGGGCTCAATTTGAAAGATATTTACAAAATCTTGACATCGCTATTTTAGCAGTTTCATTTATAGTTTTACTTTTTGTTTATCCAGAAGCTGCTTTCTGTTGGTATTTACTAATAAGAGACAGGAAAATTAAGCTAATTGTAGCTTTACGTGTATGGATAATTTCTCTTACATCAAGGTACATACCAGGAACTGTATGGCAATATTTAGGAAGGATAGAACTTGCTAAAAGCGAGCTTAGTATATCTAGGGAAAAAACTCTCATTTCTTTAGTTCAGGAGATTTTTTTATCTGTTCTTGCTGCTTGTTTTGTTTCTTTATTCGCTCTTGAATTTATTATACCTTCATCCCAAGTAAAGTTTATTATGTTTTTCTTTCTTATAGCAGGCAGCTTAACACTAATGCCATTCATAAGTAGGAAAATTCTAAATACACTTCTGAAACTTGCAAAAAAGGATGTGGGTGAAAGAGGTAACTTGCCAAATAATAGGAATCTTTTACTCCCTTCCCCTTTTTTTGTATTTAACTTTGTTCTCAATGGACTCGGACTTATCCTTATTCAATATGCCTTTCTTCATAAACTAGATTTAAATCTTCTCACTATTTCAGGAATTTATGCTTTCTCTTGGTTAATTGGATACCTAACAATTATTGCTCCTGGAGGCCTTGGAGTAACTGAGGTTTCCCTAGCTTATTTTTTAAGTATCTATGCGCAGATTCCACTTAGCCTAGCATCAGGAATCGCATTGGCATTTCGTTTTTTACTAACAATAGCAGAGATGAGTGTATTTCTTGTTTTAGTTTCTCTAAAATTGAAAAAATGAAAGCCAAAATTACTAGTGCTTGGGAAGAAAGAAGTAAAAAATATAAAGATAAAATTGAGGGTGTATTACCCAAATCCTTACCCAGGTATGTAAATGACTATTTAGATGAATGGATGTATGAGGTTATTAAAAATGCAATTGATGAGGAAAAGAAAGTAAAGATTTTAGATCTCGGCTGCGGATTTGGAAGAATATCAAAAAGAATTTTGAAAGATTTTCCAAAAGCAAATATAATCGGCATCGACATTGCTAAAACTTACGTTGACATTTACAACAATTCTTTAAATCCAAGAGCTAAAGCTTATGTTGGAGATATAAAAGAAATTAAATTTAAACCGCTAAGTTTTGATGTAATAATTATTGTGACAACTCTGATGTATATCACAGTCCTCAATGAGCAAATAAAAGTTATAAAAAAAATTAAAGAAATTCTAAAAAAGAATGGAAAAGTAATATTAATAGAAAGAAACAGTATTGGGTATAACATTATAAATTTAGGAGGCTTAATACCATTACTAAGAGGAAGTAGTTTTGCCGAAATTGAATCAACAAGTTTTTACAAAAAGGATATAGTTAAGTTGCTAAGGACGCAAGGGTTTAAACTTTTGACTACAAGAGGACTCCCTGTGTGGACATTATTTCTACCTGCAGAAATATTGATAGGACTTATAAATAAAAGACTTCTCAGAGAGAGTTTAAAGATTGTAAAAAAACTTGATAGTTATTTTTATTGGTTATTGACACCATCTATGTACATCTCCTATATTGTAGTTAAAGATGAAGATTCTTAACTTATTCATTGTTTCGCTCCTTTTGTTTACAGGTATATTTATTGTAGGTAGGGTGGAAGCCCAAGCAGAAAAAACTGCAACACCTCCTAGCTCATATGAACTCTTTTTTCCTATAACTCCTGGTAAGGTGCTAGGTGATCCGCTTTATCCACTAAAACAATTTAAAGAGTCAATTAGAGAGTTAATAACGTTTGGCAAAACGAATAAAGCAGAATATAGTTTAACTTTATCTGAAAAGAGATTGATAGAAGGTGAATATTTATACAATAATAAAGGTTATAGTAACGCATTGAAAACCATGAGCAATGCTCAAAACAGAAGAAAAAATGCTGTTTCTTTATATGAAGAACTATCCAGAGAAGATAATGAAACAGCAGATTTACTTAAGATAAAAATTATTGAGTCCCTAGATAAACAACTTATTGTTCTTAACTCAATTAAAATAAGTGTTCCAAGTGCACAACAAAAAGATATCCAAATAAATATTGACAGTGTTAAAGACTTGCTTAAACAATTGAAATCATAATTTTTTCAATGGCTTTACTGAAGAGCTGATATTTAATATTGATATATCTCCGGGGATAGTAAAATTCGATAACATGATACTTGAAAGGTTTAATCCTCCTGCGGGAATAGGGGTTTCGTATACTCTTGGTATTCCATCATAGATTATATTAATTTGTGTATCTTTACTTGTTTGAAAAGCTTCACTTTTATCATTTTTCCAATAAAGCGATGTCTTGCCTGTATTTGAGGTTAAGTTAAGTAAGTTGAAGAAATGGCTCTTTTCGCTGATATACAGAAAGGGATTTGTTAAATAATTTTCAGCTTCTTCTATTTCCAAATCGTTAAATCTTGAAGGAACTACCCAAATTTCTGACAGGCTAGGGGAGTCCCCTCCAATTGTAGCTGTTATAACCATACGAATATGCTTTACCTTTGTAGGTTTAAAACTAACTATTTGAGGTCTTGTGTCAATTATTTTTTCATTTTTATTTACTATTAATACCTGAGTCCAATTTTTTCCATCTAGGGAACTTTCAATTGAATAGGAAATAGGTGTGTTGTTAGGAAAACCATTTACCCAAACTAATTTACTAAGCGTACTTTCGGTCGGAAGTTCTATTTCTACAAGAGCTCTGTTATCCCTCCATAGAACTCTATCAGATTGCCAAACACTAGATGAGTCCTGATCCATCAAGTTCTCTAAAACTCTATCCTGCCAGTTACTTGAAGTTTTTAACTTTAAATTTTGATAGAAGGAATTCTTGAATTTTTGATACTCAAAAAAATGTAGAATTTCATTAACACCTAGCAAACTATATTTTACTTTTGTTGGTTCATTTAAAGCAGTGTTTATTAGTGGAAATTTCAGATCTCTTAAGTCTAAAGGATTAGCTTTTATAATTAAACTTAAAGTTAATGGAACCAAATTTTTAATTGGGTCTTCAAAATCAATTTTAATATCTTCTTGACTATATAAAGTTGAGTCGTTTTTATTTTCTAATTGAGCATTTGATGTTAAGTTAAGATCAATATCTTTTTCTACATTTAGAGATCCCTGTAAGTATTTTCTTACATCTTTGGAAGTTGAAACTAAGTCTTTACCTGAAAACCAAAAAGAGTGGACTTGCTGGGGATTTTTTTTCTCATCAGAGAATATTTTTAATAACTCATTGAAATCATTTGTTAACTTAAAATCATACCTATCAATCCCATATCTCCATGCAAACGAGGTAGTATCGGGCATCATCGCGGCAGAGATAGCATCTTTATATATCCCTTGGTTTGAATCAGCAAGATCAAAGAATATAATGTCACCCTTTTTTATTTCAGGGAGCAAAGTTTTTAGCTGGCTATAAAAACTCTTGGTTTTAAAGCTTCTGCTAATTAGGATATTTTGCTGATATTGAATTGAAGCGAAAATATTAAGAAAGGCAATCACCATAATTAAATAAGCTATATATTTAGTAAAACCCTTCTTTTTTATGCAAATGCTAAATATTAATCCGTATATAGCTACTAATGGCAGAAATGAATGTGTTAAATATCTGTTAGTTGTTTCATACGCAACTGTTGGGAAGTAAGCTGAGTATGCAATGATATTTCCCACAAGCCAAAATCCTAGAAAAATGAGAATTTTTTTAAACCTCTCAAAGTAAAAAATACCTAAGCTATAAATTATTAATATTATTCCGCCTATATAAGCTGAAAAAAAATCAGAAGGTGAAAGACTTAAAAAAGGAGTGTTAAAAATGTTTTTAGCCCAAAGGAGCCAACTTATAATTAAGATAAATGAAGTTATCTTAATCTTCAAACTCTTTTTAAAAATAAAAAAAATAGCAGTTGCAGAAAAAAGCACCAAGAAAATAAGTGTTAATCTTGAAATATTTGAAAGTCCTAAATTAGAGCCTTGAGATAAAAAATTGAAAATAGGTTTAAGTAGCCAGTCAGGAATTATTAAATTAGCTAGGGATGCAAAAAATCCATAATATAAATAGAATTTATTGTTTAGAAATGCAAAAAAATAACTTGAAGACTCTCCAACTCGTGGATCTCCACCAGAAATCATGTAATGATAAAAAACTATAAAAAATGGGATTAATCTTAAAATTACAAAGGATATTTTTTTGATTGAACTCCCCCAGATAAAAAAAATAATCTCAAATATAATTATTACTGCAAAAAAATAATGCATCCTTGTAATAGCCAGTTCTTGAGATAGAAAGAAAAAGATAAGTGCAAGAATATACCAAACAGTTCCTCTTTTTCTTAAATATTTCCAGTAAGAATAGAGAATTAAAGACACAAATATAACTGAGAAACTAGTAGTTACACTATTTGCCATTCTGTAAGCGCCATCAGAAGTTATGTACCCTGCTGCAAATAAGAATCCCGAAACTTTTCCAGCAGTATCTCCTAAAATAAGTTTAAAAGTTTTATATAAAGCAATGGTTGCAAGACCGTATAAAGTGAGCATAAAAGCAAAATAGGCGTAAGTGTTAAATTTAAAGAAGTGGTAAATCGGAATAAATGGGGTAGCAGCATATCGATAGGGCCCTGCACCAAACGGTCCATCCCCAAAGAATCCCGCTGGCTCATTTATGTGGGCCAATTTAAAAAAAAGGGCTTGGTCATCCTGCCACACATCCATAAAAATCATTTGTCCTAAAGAGATAAACACTACAGCCAATAAAAAAAGTGAGAAATGATTATTTATGAACTTAAAGATTTTTGAGCTAAATTTTCTTAGCATGTATTAACTTATTTATAAATTCTTTATTGACAACCGAAGCATTTCTATAAATGTTTTAACTATAACTATTGGATTAGCTCCTTTTGATTTCCCACCTTTTCGCTCGTACCAGTGAATAGGTACTTCAGTAAATTTAAACCCCCTTTTTATAGCCTTACTTATAATTTCAGGTAGAAGCATTGCACTCCCTTGGCTAGAATCTATTGTTAATGAATCTATCATAGTCTTTCTCCACATTGATACTGTTGAAATCTCTTTTAAATTTATATTTAGCAAAATTCTTGATAGCAAATGGAAGCCTTTGGAGTTAAATTTTCTTATAAAAGTCTCCTCGTTTTTAATTCTGTATCCAACCGCACAATCATATCCATTAATAGCTTTTATAAAAGCACCTAGTTCCTTAAAATTGAATTGTCCATCAGCAGGAGCTAAAAAAATTAAATCTTTCGTCCCAGATTTTAAACTAGTTTTTATGGCCCCTGTAAATCCTTGATTTTTCTTGTGATGAATAGCCCTTACTTTCTTATTTTTCTTTGATAATTGATCAATAATTTTTCCTGTTTTATCTTTTGATCCATCATCAACTAAGACAACCGCATAATCTTTTACAAGTATTGATAAATTTTTAAGGGCATCTTTGACAACCTCCTCTATTGTTTCTTCCTCGTTATAGGCAGGGATAACAACTGACACTGACTCCATTGGTAGATTTTTGAGGTACTTTCTGCTTGACCCAATTACTCTTGCAGGAACGCCTGCAACCAAAGAATAAGGGGGGATATTTGAATCTTCCTCTACTAGCGCTCCTGCAGCTATAACAGAGTGGTGGCCAATTTTTGTTCCCATTAAAATTACCGCATTTGTCCCTATAAAGCAATAATCGCCAATCTCTACTGGTGCTTTATCAATAAAGTTTAGTTTTCTTTCAGATATGCACCTTCTTACAGTTGAGTGAGTGATTATTTGTGCACCGCTTGAAATATCACACCATTTCCCTATTTTTAAGTGTGAATGCAGAGCATCAATTAAACAAAAGGCTCCTATCCAAACACCCTCCCCTATCTCAGGGTTGCCCAGTATCCAAGCATGCTTATTATAGGGATTGTCAGGAATTCCGTGCTCAAAATCTTCCATTTATTTTTTAAGTTGCCTTTAAAATCTCATCAATGACAAATTCTTGTTGCTCTTTTGTCATATGATAATAGAGGGGTAAAATCAAAGTTTGCCTTGTTGCTTTTTCTGTTTCAGGTAAAGAAATTTTCCCCATCATTTTTGTATATGCAGGTTCTAGGTGAGAAGCCATAATTCCAAACCTGGTATTAACTCCTAAATTTAATAGTCTTTGCCTCAAAGCAGCAACACTTACTTTTTTAGTATTTAATCTAATCATATAAGATTGATAATTGTGAACAAAACCCTTGGGAACAAAAGGAGTGATTATATTTTTTTTATTTTTAAATGCATTAGTATAACGTTCTGCTAAAAGTCTTCTTTTTTTAAGTATTTCAGGAAGCTTTTTCATTTGCTCTACTCCAACTGCAGCTTGAAGGTCTGTCATTCTGAAATTAAAACCAACAAACCGGTAAGATTCTTTAATTACTTTGTTTGATTTATGCCTTTTAACGTCAGAAACAGACATTCCGTGTTGCCTCAACATCTTTAGCTTTTTATCTAAGGATTTATTGTTTGTTACTATTACTCCCCCATCACCAGTTGTTATTGATTTTCTTGGATGAAAACTAAAAACTGTTAAATGTCCTAAACTGCCCACCATTTTTCCATTAACCTTGCTTCCAATGGCACATGCTGCATCTTCAACAATATGAATATTATTTCTTCTAGCAATTTTTAAAATTTCTTTTATATTACAAGGAAGTCCTATTTGATCTACAGCAATTATTGCTTTAGTTTTTTTAGTAACTTTCTTCTCAACCAGAGCTGGACTAAGATTATATGTTTCAGAATCTATATCAACAAATACTGGTTGTCCTCCTAAGTGCACAATTACATTTGCACAGGCAATAAAAGTAAAAGAAGGAACAATTACCTCATCCCCAGGATCTACACCTAATGCATAAAGGGATAAAAAGAGTCCAGTTGTGGCCGATGAAACAGCGCTAGCATACTTAGCTCCTGTATATTTTGCTACCAAATTCTCAAATTCCTCTACTTTTGGACCCTGCGTAACCCAGCCAGACCTAAGGGTCTTAATGACTGCATCTTCTTCATCTTTGCTGAAGTAGGGTTTTGTTAAGGGGATATTCATGGTTTTACAAGACGCTTTCTTTTTTCCATTCAATTAACTTTTTTAAACCCTCCTTAACAGATGTTTTAGCAACAAACCCTAAATCCTTTTTTGCTTTTTTTATATCAGCTCTTCTTCTTGAAACATGAGTTGCAGTTCTTTGCTTTTCAAAAATAGGTTTTAACTTTGATTTATTTACCTTTAAAAGCAAATTTAATAAAGTTCTAAGATCAGTTTCTTTTCCAGTCCCTACATTATAAACACCTTCATTAATCTTGGACTTTAACGCTAACATTGTGGCTTTAGCAACGTCTTCAACATACACAAAATCCATTGATTGTTTGCCATCGCCATGAATAACTGGCGGAAGCCCTTCATCTATTCTATCAAGCCACCTTATTAAAACTTCTGTATATGCGCCGTAAATATCCATTCTTGGTCCGTATACATTAAAAGGGCGCAGACACATATAATTTAATCCATACATTTTTCTAAAAGCTTTTGCCATATGTTCATTTGCAATTTTTCCAGCTCCATAGGCTGTTAAATTATTGTATGGGTGATCCTCATCCATTGGAAGATATGAGGGGTCTCCATAAACAGAAGCAGAAGAGTTAAAAATTAGTTTTTTTACCTTTTGTTTAACACAAGCTTCTAAAATGTTAAAAGTCCCGTCAACCAATACTTCATTACACTCTCTTGGATTTTCAGCACATTGAGTGATTCTTATTGCTGCTTCATGTATTACAAAATCTGCGTTTTTTATTACTTTATTTACAAGACTTATATCTCTGATATCACCCTTAACTACCTTTACCTTTTTATTTTTTAAAACTTCTCTTAAATTAGCTCTTGTTCCCCTAAAAAAATTGTCTAAAACAACAATTTCTTTTACTTTAAGATCTTTATCTGATAGGAGATAATCAACTACCCAAGATCCAATTAAACCTGCCCCACCTGTAACTACAATTTTTAAACTACTCATTTTTTAAAAAATTTGTGAATAAGTGATGAAACTCTAAATACCTGCTCCTCACTCATTTGTGGAAAAATTGGAAGCGAGAGCACTTCGTTTGCATATTTTTCAGTAATAGGGAAATCCCCCTTTTTAAACCCTAAGTATTTCAGTGATTTTTGTAGATGTACTGGAATAGGATAATGTATTCCGCAAAAAACTTTTTTTGATTTTAAATAATCCATTAATTTTTCTCTTTTTTTTGTTCGGATTATATATAAATGAAAGTTTTCTAAAAATCCAGTAGGAAGATCCGGTGGTAAAATAATTGGTAAATCTTTAAGTAACTGCTTATACTTATTTGCAAGGCTTCTTCTTTTAGTATTCCACTTGTCAAGAAGTTTTAGTTTTACTAAAAGTACGGCTGCCTGCAGAGAGTCAAGGCGGCTATTAAACCCAAAAATATCATGCTTATATTTTTTTGATTGCCCAATATTGCGCATACTTTTTATTAGATTTGCAAGCCTTGCACTATTTGTGACAACAGCTCCGCCATCTCCTGCTGCGCCTAAATTTTTGCCTGGATAAAATGAAAAGGCAGAAATATCACCAAATGATCCGCATTTTTTGCTTTCTATAGAACTTCCATGTGCTTGAGCAGTATCCTCGAGTACAGAAATATTGGAACTTCTTGCAAGACTTAATATCTCTTTCATGTTTGCAGGAATTCCAAATAAATGTACTGGTAAAATTACCTTTGTTTTTTTAGTGACTGTCTCCTTTAGTTTTTCTGTATCAATTTGATAAGTTTTAGGATCTATGTCCACAAAAACTGGCCTTGCCCCAAGGAGAATGATTGGAAAAACTGTAGCGATAAAAGTATTTGGAACTGTAATTACCTCATCTCCTTTGCCTACACCTAGAGCTTTTAGAGATAAAAGTAGGGCGTCAGTCCCAGATGCCACCCCAATACAATATTTAACCCCAATATAATCAGCAAATTTCTTTTCAAACTTATCTACACTTTTACCTAAAATGAAATCTCCTTCTCTTAAAACTTTTAATACCTCTTTATTAACTGAGCTTTCTATATCCTTGTATTGAGATTTCAAGTCTACTAGGGGGATGTGCATATTTATTTAAGATATCTTTTAATTTTTGCAGGGTTTCCAATAGCAATTGCTTTATCAGGGATACTTTTTGTCACAACAGCTCCTACTCCAATCATTGCTTTTTCTCCAATTGTTATTCCACAAAGTATAGTTGCATTAGCACCAATTGATGCACCCTTTTTAACAAAAGTTGGAGTTATCTGCCAATCTTTTGATTTCTTTAAAGTCCCATCCTCATTAATAGCCCTTGGATAAAGATCATTAGTAAAAACAACATGGGGTCCAATAAAAACTCCGTCTTCTATAATTACACCTTCAGGGATAAATGCTCCTGCTTGAATTTTTACATTTTTTCCAATTTTAGCAGTGGGTTTAATTTCTACAAAAGCACCAATAATGCTATTATCACCAATCTGGCATCCGTAAATATTCACTAAATCTTTATGGAAAATTTTTACATTTTTTCCAAGTTTTGTATCTTTTGAAACAGGCATTATAGATTTACCTTTCTTCCTGTTCTAACGGATTTAGTAGCGCCGTCAAGAGTTTCCATCACGCTTAAGGCAAAGTTCCCGGAACTTTTAACTTCTCCCTTTTTCTTTTCTATACCTCTAACAAATTCTTCAAGCATTAGACTTAATGGTTCTATTATGTTTACTTTCGGTAACCAAGCATCCCCAGACCTGTATCCAATCTTTATTTGCTCAGCTAATGCACTATTTAAATCCATAATAATCCCTTTATCATAAACTCTTATTTTTTCAGCAGTTTCGGTGTCATCATAAACTATCATTTTTTTTGTTCCTATTATCATCATTCTTCTTATTTTTAAAGGAGAAAGCCAACTTACATGAACATGTGCCATTATATTATTTGGGTACTTTGCGCTAATGTATGCAACATCTTCCTGTTTGCTGTAATGGGATGCGCCTGTTGCTTTTATTGATTTGGGTTTAGATTCAAGAAAATATTGAATTATTGAAAAATCATGTGAAGCGAGATCATAGATTACATTAACATCTGTTTGAAAAAGCCCAAGGTTAGCCCTAACTGAGTCTATATATAAAATATTTCCTAACTCTCCTTTATCAATTAAATCCTTGATTTTTATAACTGCATCGTTAAATAAAAACGTGTGATCTACCATAAGCAATTTTTTCTTTTTTTTGGAAAGCCTAACTAAGTTAATTGCTTCTTCCAAATTTTGGGTCATTGGTTTTTCTATTAAAATATTTTTTCCTAGATTTAAAAACTTTTGTCCGAGTGAAAAATGAGTTTTTGTAGGTGTTGCAATTATTACTCCGTCAATTGAAGGATCATTCAGAATTAAATCAATATTTTCAGTTGTTTTAATTGAAGGGTATCTTTTTTTTGCTAAATTAAGTCTATCTTTTGACAAATCAGCTAAATAAACAACTTCAGTATTTGGAGTATCAAATAAATTTCTTAAGATATTAGGTCCCCAATACCCATAGCCTATAAGAGCTAATCTTTTCATATCGATTATTCTATCAAAAAAATTTATAAGTTCCCATGGCTGTTGGGGAATAAATTATTTTGATCGATATGAATTGGTGTAACTTTAACTCCTCCCAAATCTACCTCAACATCCGCTTTATATAAAGTTAATGTCTGTAAAATGCTTTTAGAAGTTGATGTTTCATATGCATAAAAAGCAATAGTCATATATCTAGCATCTTTTGGCACTGTCCCAATCAATGATTTATTAAGCCAAATATTTGGCACGTTAGTCCTGGAACTCACTCTTACCCCTATCCTGTTTTTAGACTGCTTCGCATCTTCTTGGCTTTTATAGAAATTTACATAAACAAATCCGCCTTTAATTTTTTCTGAGTCCGTTTCTGTTATTGTTGTGAATTCTATTTCAAAGCCCCTCCATCCATCAATATCTACAGGTGATGATTGCCATCTGGGACTAGGCAGTCTAGACGATTGTTTATCCACTATTAGACCTTCGTCTTCAGATGAGAGAATAGTATTTTCTTCCCAGTATAATCCTTCCGTAGTCCAATTATTTGTATTTGATCTGAAATCATACTTTGTAATCTCCTGTTTATCTAAAACCCTAAACTTAGGAACCTTAATTACGATAAAGTCTGTATCCGGAGCAGTCCAGGTATTAAAAACAGGAAATATAGAGTATGGTTCAATTTCCCGCAAAGCAATTGCTGGATAAGAAAACTCAAGCACACCAATAGGTTTTTGGAAATTAAATCTTAAAAAATCCTCAGGTAAACTGTTCATCCACCAGTAAAATCCTCTTGTTGCCCAGGCAAAATTTGCTACAGCATAATCAGGGTTTGCTTCCTCATTTATTTCGTCAATTGAGGCAGAGAACTCTGGATCAAACATGGATCTTTGAACCTCTTCAATAGGGAGGGGGACGTTGGAATGAGCTGCTACTTTAGATCCCTTTGGAAGATGAATTCTAATCCATTCAGCTAAAACTTCTATGTTCCAGGGTCTGGAGTATTCACTTACAATAACTTTGGAAATTTGCAAATTTGAAAAACTGCACAGAAAAATGAGAACTAAGATAATTACAATTGATAGATTCTTAAGCTTTGATTTTGCAAAGGAATCGTAAATAAACTGGAAAATAAATCCTGCAAAAATTAAAAGTAAGGGTGTTATTGTCACAAAGTTTCTTGTATAAAAACCCCCCCGGCTGTAATAAAGAAAAATAAATAAAAAGGGGATTATTGAAGATAAAAGAAGCAAACTATTAAATGGTTTTTTAGCTACAGCCAGCAAAAATCCAATTAATACTAGAACAAAAATTATCTCTCCAATTTGATAGTTGTAAAGATACCAAATAGCATAAAGGTTAAACGAACTGACACCCATTCCATATTTAAGAGCAACAAATTTTTGAATCTCGATAAATTTGTTTAAATTCACAAGATGGTATGGATTGACTAGAATTGTAACCAACGGGATGATCAGCAAAGTAAGGAGGATTTTTTTTGAAAAAAAATCTCTCAAAAGATTTTTTAGATTCTTATTTCTATTCCAACTTTGTCTTAACTGGATCAAGATTAGGGGAGGAATACTGAATACCTGAAATTTGATAGAGAAAAAAAATGCGTTTGCTAATCCTGCAAAAAAATAATTCTTCCAACTTTGCTTGCTTGAAATATTTACTGACATTAAAATTGCAAGCAATAGAAAAAAAGCATTATAAATGTCAGGAAGACCAATGTGACTATTTAAAACCTGTCTAAAATTTACAGCAACAAAAAAGGATGAGGCAATAGCTGCCCAAAAGCCAAAAAGTTTTTTAGATAAAAGGTACGTTAAAAAAACGACTCCAACACCAAACGCGCCGGTTATAACTCTTCCCCAAATTAGTACATTCATGTCTTGAGCGCCCAGAACTTCAAACCTAAAAAATCTATCGTATTCGACTTGTGTTAAGGGAATCTTAATAAAACCATCAGCAATTTGATGAATGTGGGTAATATAAAACTTTAACCAATAAAGGGGAATAAAAAATAATTTAAAAAGAATCATTTGAATAATAGCAACACCAGAGGGATAGTCGTAGCGCAACGGATCTAAATTGGCGTTCATCATCATGGAATAAGCTGATCCATAAGCAGCTTCGTCTGGGTGCTGAGGTGGGTAACTCGGATAAATCCCTCCAAATCGAAAATATGTTGCAACAGCAAGTATTAAGATTATCAAAAAATTTGACTTTATAAATCTAAAAAATTTCATAATTTACTTGCAACTATAATTACATGAGAAAATGGTTTATTTTTTTCAGCAGGAATTACTTTACTAAAGAAGCCTACTCTTTTTAGCAATTCTTTCCAACTAGTAGAATTTCTGAAAAAAACTGGAGAATAAAATTTTTTTTCAAAAAGCCAAGGGACTAAAAAATGGTCAGTAAACCAAGCTAAAAAAAACTTCATTGAAATTTTAGGTTCTACTTCAACGATTATTAATTTTGATCTTTTCTTAATTTTTTTATATGCCTCGGCTAAAATTTTTTCCTGATCTTTAAATGAGTTAAGATGGTGAAGAAGATGAAACATTACTATTGTGTTAGCGTTAGGTAAGTCCTTTTTAGTTACATCACCAAGAATAAACTTAGTATTTTTTAAGCCTCGATCTGTCTGTTTAATTCTATTTTTATCAATATCAATCCCAAAAATTCTTCTTTTCGGGGAAGATAATGCTAAAAAATTTGAAAACAGTCCTTCACCGCAACCTAAATCCAAAATATTCCCTGATTTAGGAATAAGTTTTTCTACTTCCAGAAAAGGAGCATCCCAAATACGAATTTTTGCAAATATACTTTTCCAACCTAAATTAGAATAAAGAGCTATTGTTTTATGAATTAATATATTTTTCTTCATAAATTTAACAGATTTTATCAATCAATTTCTTACTTGAAAAGATCTTTGATGAATTGTATCTTTTCACTATCTAAATGATCAAAGATTTAAAAAAATATCCGAGTATAACTATTTCGATTCCTGCATATAATGAGGAAGAAAATATACAGTGGGTAGTAAGAGATGCTTTATCGACCTTACCTAAATATTTTAAAGACTACGAGGTTTTAATTGTTGATGATGGCTCAACAGACAGTACAGGAAAAATTGCAGACAAACTTTCAAAAAGATTTAGAAAAGTAAGGGTTGTTCATCAACCAAACGGTGGATACTCAAAAGCTATGTTAACAGGTATTGAAAAGGCAGACAAAAAATATGTCGCTTACATGCCTGCGGATGGGCAATTTCTTATTGGGGACATGAGACACTGTTTTGAATTGATAAAAGATTATGATTTAGTTTTAGGTTATAGAGGGGGAAGACCAGACTACTCAACTTATAGATTAGTACTTTCATATGGATACCTTCTAGTTCTGACTTTGTTATTTAATATAAAATATATGGATATAGGATGGGTAAATATATGGAATACTAAAAAGGTACAGGGAATTAAAATTGACAATCCTCAGGGAATATTTATCCTTACTGAAATACTAGTAAAGTTTAATAAATTAGGGTATAAAGTGGCCGAAGCCCCATCGTATTATCATCCTAGAATTGGAGGAAAAGTTAAGAATGCAAAACTTAAGGTAGTAATCATGACTCTTCTCAATGCTTTGTCTTTATGGTTTAAAATGAAGTTTGCTAATAAATCGGCATTTATTAAACTTTAGTTTTTCTAGGAAACCCAATAAAAAGCCAGCCCAGCGAAAATTTTACTAGCAAATCTTCAAAATACTTTGAATAGTGACCTAAGAATTTGTTGCCCCTAAAATTCTCCATTACATTTAGAAGAAAGGCTAAATATTTTATTCTTTCTCCTCGTTCCTCATCTAAGCCGTAAAATTCATAATTTCTTATGACATCAAGGGTTAAATCTTTAACCAAGAAATGTTTACTTACTTGTTTATGAAATTCCCCGTAACTTGGGAGATGTATATTTTGGTAACTTTGACCTTTTCCAGCAAGTTTTACATAAAGATCCGAAAGTTTAGGAGGTAAGTAGGATAGAAAAGGTAGCTTGAAATGGGGTTCAATTGGCCACCATTTATTTGCTGTTGTTATATGTAAAATTCCCTCTGGTTTAAGTACTCTTTTGATCTCTTTAAGCATTACTTCAGGTTTATTTGTGTGTTCGATTACCTCAATTGATGTGACTATATCAAAACTATTGTTAGGAAAAGGAAGTTTAATCCCATTATATATTTGCACCTTAATATTTTTATTGAAATTTTTTTTGGAAAACTCCCTTGAAGCTTTAGCTATTCCCTCCTCAATTTCACACCCTATTGATTTAGGAAAAACTTGCGAGACGACCCCAAGAGTTAAGCCTATGCCACATCCTAAGTCTAGGACTTTTGCATCAGTATTTTTAAATTGAAGAAGAGTTTTTACAACTCTTATCCCTTTTAAAGGTGCAACCTTTGCATACCATTCATTCCATCCAGGACTATCTGTATATTGGTTGTATTTGTCTAAATGATTAAGATATTTTTTACTTGATGGAATTTTAATTTTTTTCCACAAAAGCTGATCTAGAGATTTACTTTTCATTTAACGTAAGAAATTTTTGAATTAAAAGATCATGAATTTTTCCATTTGATGCAAGGATATCTTTTTCAAAGATGTTATGTGATTTTCCTCTAGGAGTGCTTCTCCTTCCTCCAGCGCTGACAACAATGAAAGAGGGAGTTACATCCCAAGGTGATAATCCACAATTAATATATGCATCCAACTCCCCACAAGCTACTTTGCAAAGATCAGAAACAGCACTGCCAAGGGAAAGTATTTGTCTGATAGGTTCCTTAATTACAGTGCCCAGATATATATAAGTTCTATCTCTTCCTGTATTGGGTCTTGGGGGCCAGTCAAAAGCAACTGAAGCCTCCTCAATTCTAGATACATTGGAAACAAAAATTCCTCCTTGTTTGCCTTTTTTATCAATTAGATAAGCTCCCTTAGTATTATCATCTGCCCAAAAACTTAACTCTCTTCTTGGGATGTAAACAACACACGCCGAAACTAAACCCTCATGAACTAAAGCAATAGAAACTCCGAAGTTTTCACTGCCTCTTGAAAAATTAGCTGTTCCATCCAAAGGGTCTATTACCACAAGATTTTCCAAGTCTTTGAAGTCGTCAAAATTATCAATTCTATCTTCTTCTCCTAAAATAACTGCACTAGGAAATTTTTTTCTAATTTGGGTTGCAATAAATTCTTGAGATTCTAAATCAGCACTAGTTACTATATCCGATGGGGCTTTATAAGAAACCTTAAGATCACCCGATCTAAACCATCTATTTAAAATATTACCCGCCTGTGGTGCAATTTCTAAAAAAAAAATTCTTGCTTCAACTGAATTAATCCGTTCCACGCAGTTTATTATAAAGGATTACCCTATAACAGTAAAGTTTGTTATAATTTCGCACTATGGAACAACTAAGATACCCTTCAAATGAGGAGTTACTTAAAACTTATGCACAAATTGAAACGCACGCAACAACTGCCTTTAAGGATGGGCTGGTTACAGGTAACTCTGAGTTTAATAGGTTCAGACGGGCAAAGAATTGGTCAATTTTTTCGCAGGCTTTTTTATGGGGATCTGATGCAGGAAGATTCTTAGAAAACGCACTTAAGGTTCTTTCTGGAAGTGAACTCTTTTCTGCCAGCTCTTAAATGATTGACAAAAAATTTTTGTCTGTATAAACTTCCTTAGAATCAATGGCCATTAAGGTAACCCACACAAAACCTGAGTTTAAGGACGATAGAGGACATATTACTCGTTTAATGGATCAAGATAAATTTCCTATAAGAGCAATATTGTATATAACAAGCAAAAAAGGAACTACAAGGGGAAATCACTATCATAAAAAAGATGCTCATTTTGTTTATTGTTTAAGTGGAAAATTTAAGTACTCGGAAAAAAATATGAGAAATAGAAATTCTAAAAAATCTTCAGTTATCTTAAAACCAGGAGATATTGTTTTATCAAGACCAGAGATAGCTCACTCTATGGATTTTTTGGAAGACACAATATTTCTTGCTTTCACAACAGAAAAAAGAGAGCAAAAAAAGTATGAAAAAGATACGGTTAGATTAAACTTTTAAAGATGTGGAAAAGAAATATTTTAAATTAAATCACTGCCGGCTTTGCAAAAATAAAAATTTAAAACAAGTAATTAATCTAGGATCTTCTCCTGCTGCAAACGCTTTTCTTAAAAAAAGCCAACTTAATAAAAAAGAAGATTTTTTTCCTTTAAAGTTAAATTATTGTAGTAAGTGTGGGCAACTGCAATTATCTCATGTTGTCTCTCCAAAACTTTTATTTAGTGATTATGTCTATGTCTCTTCAACTTCACCAATTTTTGTCGCGCATTTTGAAGAATATGCAAAAAGTTTGCATAAAAGATTCAAATTAAGCAATAAATCACTGGTGATAGATTTAGGGAGTAATGATGGAGTACTCCTTAAACCTTTTAAAAAACTTGGTGTGAAAGTTTTAGGAATAGATCCAGCAATTGAGATTGCAAAAAAAGCAACCAAGGAAGGAATTGAAACCCTGCCCTATTTTTTTAATACGAAAATAGCAAAAAAAATCCTAAAAAGATACGGACCAGTTGATATCGTTACTGCTAATAATGTTTTTGCCCATATTCATGATATTGATGAGATAGTGGAAGGAGTAAAGATTCTTCTAAAAACGGATGGAGTTTTTGTTATAGAGGCACCCTATTTAGTTGATTTTATAGAAAAAAATTACTTTGATTTAATATATCATGAACACCTTTCTTATTTTTCTGTAAAATCTTTAGAAAAATTTTTCAAGTTGCACGACATGGAAGTTTTTGATGTTATAAAAGTATCAGCTCATGGGGGATCAGCAAGATATTTTGTAAAAAGAAAAAATGCTAAACATAAAACCTCAAAGAATGTAGAAAAATTTCTTGGAAAGGAAAAACATTCAAAACTTCATAATTTAAGTACTTATTTGAATTACTCGAAAAAAATAGAAGCTAATAAAAGGAGTTTAAAGGAACTAATAAAGAAGGCAAAAAAGCAGAAAAAAGTTATAGCAGGTTATGGTGCTCCGGCAAAAGGAAATACGCTTCTAAATTACTTTAAAATTAAAAATGCAGATATAAAATATATAATTGACGATAGTCCTTATAAACAAGGTCTATATACACCAGGGACTCGCATTCCGGTAGTATCATCCTCAATACTAGAAAAAGATCCTCCAGATTATATTTTTATTTTAGCTTGGAATTTTGCAGAACCTATTATGAAAAATTTAAAAAGTTTTAAGGAAAAAAATGGTAAGTTTATAATCCCTGTCCCCAGCCCTAGAATTGTTTAAAATGGCAAGCATAACTCCAAAGGATTTAAAAAATATTCTTGAGAGTATTAAAATTGAAGCCAAATATTTTGAAGGAAAAACAGTACTTATTTCTGGAGGAGCGGGATTTATTGGGAGTTACTTAAATGCTACTTTTTATTTATTAAACAAAAAGGTGTTTAAAAAAAAATGTAAAGTAATCTCCATTGATAATTATATTACCGGAAGTAGAGAAAATTTTCTAATGAACATTCGGGATAAAAACTTTAGTTTTTTACATTCAGATATTAGAATTCCATATATCACTAACGAGAAAGTCCACTACATTATCCATGCAGCAGGGCTAGCTTCCCCTTACTATTACATGAGGTATCCCCTGGAGACTATTGAGAGTGCAGTAATTGGGGCCAAAAACTTACTTGAGGTGGCAAGGGGAAACCCGATAAAAAGTTTCTTATTTTTTAGCTCAAGTGAAATTTATGGCGATCCTGATCCGGAACATGTACCAACTCCTGAGGTTTACACCGGTAAAGTCTCAAGCATTGGCCCAAGAGCGTGTTATGATGAATCAAAAAGACTTGCTGAGACTTTGTGTACAGTTTATTTTGAACAGCATAGTGTTCCTATAAAGATAATTAGGCCATTTAATATTTACGGACCTGGTATGAAACACACGGACTATAGAGTTATCCCAAACTTTATATACAACGGTCTTCTAGGGAAAAACCTTCCCGTTCACGATAAAGGAGTCCAAACTAGAACTTTTTGCTATATAACTGATGCAATTAATGGAGTCTTCAAAGTCCTTGCTAAAGGCAAACCTGGAGAAGCATACAATATAGGTAATGATAAGCCAGAAATTACAATGTTTGAATTGGCCTCTACAATATCAAAGCTGATAGGTAGTGGTGTTAAACCCAGAAGAAAAAAATATCCAAAAAACTATCCAGCAGGCGAACCTCAAAGACGATGTCCAGATTTGGCAAAAATTAAAAAATTATCATATGAGCCAAAAATAGATTTAGAGACTGGTTTAAAAAAAACCATTTCTTGGTTTAAAAAGGAGTATCAATTGTAGTGATTACTCTAGCGCTAGTGGGTATAGGCAAATGGGGAAAAAATTATATGAATGCCATTGCATTAATGCCAAACTGCAAACTCAAGTATGTATGTGCCAGTAGTAATATTACTTTAAAAAAAATTCCAAATCATCTTGAAAAAAGTACAAACTATAAATCTCTGCTAAAAAAAAAGGACATTGATGGGGTTATCATTGCAACTCCTCCAAAAACACACTTCAAAATTGCCAGTGCTTTTATAAGTGAAGGATTTAATGTTCTTATTGAAAAACCTATGGTTATCTCTCTTGATGAAGCTAGTGCTTTAGAAAAAATTTCAGAAAAGAAACATCCAAAGATAATGGTAGGACATACTTATCTTTTTAACCCAGCTTTTATAAAACTTAAGAATTCATTGAACAAAGTTGGAGAAATTAGACAGTTTATTTTCGAGGGCACTCAAAGTATTCCCAGAAGTGATGTATCTGTTATTTGGGATTGGGGACCTCATCCAACCTCAATCTTATTAGACTTATTCAATACAGAACCTGAAAGTATAAAGATAGCTCAAAGACATATTGGGAAAAATAGATTGATAGATTCACTGAAAGTAAATATGAAGGTTGGAAAAATTTCCGTGAGGATTAATATTTCCTGGTTTGGTAGAAAGAGGAGGAAAATTATTATAAAGGGGGCAAAGGGCAACTTGATTCTTAATGATTTGAATAAACTAGGATATAAATTAAGCTTCTTGAAGAGGAAAGATAAAGAGCAAAAATTTCTAAGATATAAAAAGTCCTTGCCATTAACAGAGGAAGTTAAACAATTCTCTCAAAAAATCATAAAAGGGGCTAAAACTAATTCTGACGTAGAATTCGGAACTAAGGTTGTAAAAATTCTATCAAGAATCGAAAGTTTAGCATCGACCAGTATTAAGAATAAAGTTATCTAACTTTATTTGCTACAAGCACAACAGCTCCAGATTTTCTAAACAATGCTTGTATAACCCAAAAGAGCAAAATGATTGGAAATCCAAATGTGAACCAAAACAAGATCCAAAGGGCTGTTTTAAATGATATGGAAACACGTTCTGTTCCTCTTTTGATTAATTTATGTAGGATATCTGAAGTGTTTGTTGATCGATTCAAAAATGATTGAATAAGTCCAGATAAGTGGTGTTCAATTGCCCAGTAATCGATAGAATAAACTTTAAATCCATTTTTATTTAATAGAATAGATATGGATTTAGGAGAATAATGCCATATATGATATTTTGGGGCTAAGTGGAACCAGAATTTTCCGAATAGGCTAAATTCAAAACTATCTACATTTGGAATGCCAATTACAATCTCGCCGCCTCCGGCAAGATTTCTATTTGCTGCTTTTAAGTAGTCCCAAGGATTCTCAACATGTTCTAAGACATGCCAAAAACTTATAATGTTAGCATTTATTTTTTTAGAGCGTAAAAACTTCTCATTACTTATAGCTTCTAGACCATATAATTTCATAATTTTTCTTCCTGCCTCTGATATTTCTACTCCAATTTTCCTGCTCGCTTTAACACTTTTAAGATATCCGCCTTCACCTGCCCCAATATCAACCCAACATTTAACTGAGTCCAAGTTAATATAATTATTCCTTAATTGGTAGAAGATATATGCAATTGGAGCAAAAATCAAAGAGCCAATAGAGAAAGAACCTTTGTAATAACTTTTTCCATAAGGGGCTTTGGGAATTTTTTTAATTCTCAAAGTAGAACAGTCTTGGCAAAAGTAAAAATCAGATGACAATTTCAATTCCTCAAGATTATTTTTTCCGCAAATCCAGCATTTTTTAGTCATTCCTCAAATTTAGAAACTATCCAAACTTTCAAAATAAAGAAGAAAATTATTATTCCCCAGAGTGCCTGATTAATAAACGTATCCGTAAGAGTGGACTTTCCTACTCTAGGTCTGAAGTTAACTGGTATCTCGATAAAGCGGATCTTTTGTTTCGCAGCTATTAAAAGCCACTCAGTTGCAAAGAGAGCCCCTTCTGTTTTGGACTTTTTCATGACTTTATCTAGGGCTTTTCTGTTAGTAATTTTTAAAGTACATCCAACATCTGTGAGTGGTGAGGTTAGAAAAAGTATGCTAATTAGTTTACCAAGCAATACATCCAAAATTCTTCTTATAAATGTCATATCTGATCTTGAATGTATTAGTGGAACGTGTGTTCTTGAACCAAATACAATGTCAAAATCATCACTAAATGCAAGTAATTTCACAACGTCATTTCCATCAAATGTTCCATCAGGTTCTGCAATAATTATCAAGTCAGCTTTTGTATTTTTTATTCCTGTTTTTATTGCTATTCCATAACCTTGTTTAAATTCTTTAACAAGTTTAGCTCGAGTTTTTTTCACCTCATCCTCAGTACCTTGCTCTGCGTTATTATCTACAACAATAATCTCATCAACATATCCAGTTGAATCAAACTCTTGTATTGAGTTAAAAATAGACCTTTTTTCTTTGTAAGTAGGAAGTATTAACGCAACTGTTTTTCTATGCCACATTTTAAATAGTTCTAATCGAAGGGACAGGAATTATAAACTTACCTCCTTTTTTTATAAAAGCCTTTTGCTTTTCTATTATTTCATCAGCAAAATTCCAGGCCAATATTAAAGCATAATCGGGTTGATCTTCAACTAGCTTATGTTCTGAAAAAATTGGAATATGTTTGCCAGGAGTGTAAAGACCTTGCTTATAAGGAACGGAATCAACTATATAATCAAGAGTCTTGGTACCAATATTAAAAAAATTTGTAAGTACGTTTCCTTTAGCTGCTGCACCATACCCCACAATTCTCTTGTTTGCTTTTTTTAGACTTGCCAAATATTTTATTAAGTCCTCTTTCAGAGTAAATATCCGTGAAGCAAAGTTATCATAAGTTTCCTTTTCGTGTAAACCAAGTTCTTTTTCTAAGTTAATTAAGTATCTTACAGCATTGATGTGGGGTTTTCTTTTTCCAGATTTGCGACGGTGAGTGAGTCTAATTGAGCCGCCATGTATGAGCAGCCTTTTTACATCAATAATTTCAAAATTAAATTTTTCTGCAAGATGTATCCAAGGTTTAAGGGAAAAGTAAGAAAGATGTTCATGATAAATAGTGTCAAACTGATTTTTACTTATTAAATCATATAAGTAAGGGAATTCTGTTACGAATATCCCGTTTTTTGAAAGGAGAATATCTACTCCTTTAAAGACTTCATATAAGTTATGTATATGAGCAATGGCATTTGTAGCAGTAATAGCACTTGCCTTCCCAAATTTTTTTACTGCCTTTAATGCTGTTTTTGAATTAAAGAGGTTTGTTAAAGTTGGAACTCCTTTTAACTCTGCAACTTTTGCCAAATTTAGGGCAGGGTCAATTCCAAGTACTTTAGACTGAAAGCTTTTAAAAAAAGTGAGTAGACTTCCGTCATTGCTACCAATATCCACAACTAAATCTTTGCTCCCAAGTTTGAATCTTTTATGTACTGCAAATGCAAGATTGCTAAAATTGTTCATCATAATTTTAGCAGTTGAAGGGATATAAACATAATTTTTAAACATTAAGTTAGGGTTAACAACATCACTTAGTTGAACTAGCCCGCAAGAATGACAATAAAGACAAATAAGATCAAATTTCTCTTCTTTAATCGTTAGAGCCTCTTTTGATAAGAATCCATTCGGGATCGGCATTTTACCTAGATTCAAAAACTCATGAAGCTCTCTAAAACCACAAATCCTACAACTCCTAATTTTTTTTACTGCAATCATTTTAAAGTTTTTTTATCCACTTCAATTTCTTTTGCACACCTGCAAAACTCATCAAACTCTATTCTTATAACTTTGCTAGTTGCGGATGATGTTGCGATTTTTTTCCAATCTTCCTCTGATGTAATAAAGTATACTTTATTTATATAATCATTTAAGAATGCTGTCCCTTGTGGATCGATATACTTAAAGGGCAATATTACTAAAGTATTTTTTTCCCAATTTCTCGCTTGTTTGACCACATAATCCCAATAAAGATTTACTTTTTTGTAAGACTCATTCTTCCATTTTAAACTATCATTTATTAGCCAGAAATTTAGTAATAAATATATCATAATGAAAAGAAAGCAGATTAGTATTTTAAATACATAGAATTTATTTCCTTTCCGCTTTTTTTTGTTCTGTAAAAAAGCCACAAAAAATAAAGCCCAAAATATTATTAGTAAGTAAGTAGGGAGGTATAGATATCTATTGGCTCCTGCTTGGTTGAATATCTCATATCTTCCCCAGTAAGAATTTAAATAAAACATTGCTAAAGTAGATAGAATCAAAGTAAACAGCAAAGCCCTAAACTGAGGGAGTTTTTTATAGATTATTAATGCTGCAAGAGGGTATATTACAGCAATATATTTTGCATAACGCATAGAGGGTTCAGGATTTATGAAGTAATAAAGCGGGGATGCTGGATAAAGGGGATAACCATTTTTGAATATTTCAAAGATTGGAAGATAAGAGGACCAATAAACGAGTTGACGAAAGATTTTTTCTGGATATTGATGTTGGAAAGGGTTTAATAAATACTCCATAAATCCCCAGGTAGGACCTGCTCCCGGCCAGGTTGAATTCTGAATGACAACGAAAAAAGCAGCTATTAATAAATAGGAACTGCTAGTTAATATTGATTTTTTAAACTCCAGTTTTTTATTCTTAAAAAGACTCCAGCAGATAGGATAGAATATATATGGAGCTAGAAAAAGAATCCCCCAATGAGATATTCCAATTCCAAGAAAAAATAGAACCAATGAATAAATTAAGAATTTATTTTTGTTACTAATTAGATGCTTGTGTAAAAATAAAAAGCTTGGGATAAGAAATAGCATTAAAGGGATTCTTTCCTGAAACCAAGGATATAAGCCACTACCGATAATATCTCCATAGCCAAAATAATTAACAGAAAATGTGATTGCCGCAACAAAGGCAATCAGTCTTTTGTTGAATATACTTAGAATTAGGTAGTAATAAAGAACAAATGTTGCCAACAAAAAGATCAATTCAGTCCAATAATATAAACTCATATGAGTTGTAAAAACTTTCGAGAAAACAATACCAGTCAGTAACGCAAACCAATAAAAATCTGCCAAAGAAACAGGAAATACAAAATGCTCAACTTGGAAAGATTTGGTTAAATAAACAAACCCTAAACCTGTTAGTGCAAAATTAGTAAGAGGGTACCAAACAAAAAGGGCAATTAGTAATATAATTGTAACTAGAAACAAGTCTTTTGCACTTACTCTTAGGAAGTTTTTCATTTTAACTTACTTTTTCTGCTATCAAAAAAATATCCGTAATTCCGCTACCCTGATAACCTAAATCATCTAATTTTTCTAATAATTCATTCCTTGGCTGACTAACATTCAATAATTTTTTAAAAATATAGAACCAAGTTAAGTAAAGTGAGCTGAATATACTTCCCTTAGTTTCTAACTGCAATACCCTAAATCCTGTCTTTTTGAGCAAATTTTTAATTTGGTTTTTAGAATAATGACGGTGTCCTAAATACCAAGCGATATCAAAAAAATTTGCAAATAAATTATTGTTTGGAGTAGATAGGAATAGTAACCCTCTCTTCTTAAGAATTCTGTTTGCTTCTTTAAGAGTTCCTAGTTCTGAATTTTTTGGTACATGTTCAATCACATCAAAAAGAATTGCTGTATCAGCAAATTTATTTTCCAGAGGAAGAGTTAGTGCATCTCCAACTATAAATTTAACCCCTTTGACATTTTTCTTCGAAAACTTAACAGCCTCTTGATTCATTTCAACTCCAACAATATTTTTAGGTTCATATCTAATGAGTTCTTTTTCAAGCCAGCCAAATGATGATCCTATATCAACGATGATTTTGTTTTTAATCCCTCTACTCAAAACTAGTTCTAGGCAGATTTTCACTCTTCCAGAAATTAAAAGTTTAGATGGAAATTTCATTTTTTAAAATTAGCTTCAACTTTTTGAAAATGAAAAAACATACTTTTTAAACTTGTTGGTCTCAGGATATACTTGAAAGTCTCAGAGTCATTCTGTGATCTCATATTCTGGACTCTGCGTCTCTTAATAAGCGTTTTTTTTAGGTGTAGAATGTTCCAGAAAATAGCTTTCCAAATCATCCAAGCTTTTGAAAACTCTAATTTAAGTAAATAGAATAATGAAAGAGAAATTAATAAAAACAAGTGAAAGATCCCAATTTTAATCAAATTATAAGTTTCAAGGTTTTTTATCATAGAAAGTATTCTATTTTTTAATGAGTGGTAGTTTATAAATATTTGGTCCTGTCTTTTAGAACTAAAACCAACTTTGTGATAGATATATGCTTTTGGATAGTACAAAACTTTAAAGCCCATATTCCAAACTCTCCAGCAAAAATCCGTTTCCTCAAAATAACTCCCAAAATCACTGTCAAAAAGTCCAACTTTCTCGATTATATCTCTTCGGATTAACATGCAAGCACCTTTAGCACTAAATGTAAAAATATCTCTATTAAACTTATTACTATCTTTTTCCATGTAGCCAAAGTGTTGCAAGAATCCTGTACTTGTTAAGTAACAAGCGACATTATCGAGATATTTTTTTTTGTCCATTACAAAAATTTTTGGTTGAATAACTCCAATATCAAAGTTTTCCTTAATTTTTTTTACAAGAACGTTTAGAAAATTGGGGACTACCCTAGTATCGTTATTTAAAAGTAATATATACTCTCCTTTTGAAATCTTAAATCCTTGGTTATTTGCGATTGCAAACCCTTGGTTTGAAGAATTTTTTATGAGTATTTTTTTTGCTTTGAACTTTAAGGAATTTAGTATTTGATAGCTTTGATCCAAAGATCCATTGTCAACCAATATTAGTTCGAAATTGTCATAATTAATTTTTTGTAAGGATTTAAGACAATCTTTTAAAATTTCTCCCCCGTTCCAATTTATTATGATAATAGAAACAAGTGGATTTTTCATTATTTTCTTAAGCGTCCAACTATATACCCAGAAAAACCAGCAATATTTTCAATAAAAAGCATAAAGAACATTGCCAAAGAAACTTTTAAATCTTCAAATAACAAACTACTTTTTTTATAAAAGGCAGGTCGTAAAAAATAAACTGTCCTAGGACTTATTAGAGGATAATTGTTTTTTTTAAGATACTTATATGCTGACAAGCCATAAAGAAATTTCTTCTTTGCTAAATAGAAAAGCTTTAGATTCCCTTCATTGTGAAATATAAAAGCATTAATCCTTAAGATTTTGTATTTTCTTTCTATTCTTTGAGGAAGGTCCCAATCTTCAGGGCCTGTTAATTCTTCATCAAATCCTCCTAACTTAAAAAAAACGCTTTTTGGAAAAAATCTTGCTGATTCAAAAAATTTCTCTTCAAGATTTATCTTCCTTTCTAATGCTTTTGCTTTTGCCCAAATACCTCTGCCAAAAGACTTCTCAGGAATTATTACGCCACCAACTACACTTTGCTTATTGTTTTTGTATATATTTAAACATTCCTTAATAACATTGGGAGAAAGAATCATGTCTGAATCTAAAAAAAATAAAAATCTTCCTCTTGATTTTTTTGCACCTAAATTCCGTTGTGCGCTTCTTTCCGGACCAAATGTTAAAATATTTTTCGTATATTTTCTGGCGATTTCTAAAGTATTATCTGAGGAGTGATTATCAACCACTATTACTTCAATTTTTTTGAAAGTTTGTTTTTTTAGACTTTTAAGCAGTGTCCCAAGAGTTTTGGCTGAGTTTTTTGTTGTAATAATTACTGAAACAAGATCTCTTTTTTTTGTCCTATTCATTAGCTTTAGCTATTATACAAAACCCATAATTTTTTAGTAAAAATATATAATATGCTATCATAATGGACTGAAAATGAGAGCAGTAAATCTATCAATAGTAATTCCTGCAAAGGATGAGGAAGAATCTGTAGCAATTTTATATAAAGAATTAATAGAAGTCTTGAGAAAATTAAGAAAATCTTATGAAATAATTTTTGTAGATGATGGATCTATTGATGAAACATATAGAGAAATTAAAAGAATAGCAAAAAAAGATAAAAGGGTGAAAGTAATCAGTTTGAGGGGAAATTTTGGGAAATCCATAGCGCTACAAGCTGGTTTTAATACATCTAAGGGAGAAATAATTTTTACATTAGATGGAGATTTGCAAGATAATCCCAAAGATATCCCAAAATTTCTAAAAGAGCTATCAAAGGGATATGATCTTGTTTCCGGGTGGAAAAGAAAAAGATATGATCCCTTAAGTAAAACCTTACCCTCCAGAATATTAAATTTTATAACTAGAATAATAACTGGAGTACCGATACATGACACAAACTCAGGGTTTAAAGCTTATAAAAAAAATGTAATATCTTCTTTAAATTTGTACGGTGAATTATATAGATTCATACCAATATTTGCTGCAAAGGAGCATTTTAGAATTTCAGAAATTGAAGTCAGTCACAGACCAAGAAAATTTGGCAAAACAAAATTTGGTTGGGAGAGGGGAGTGAAAGGATTATTAGATCTTTTGACAGTTGTTTTTTTAACTGGATATTTAAGCAGACCAGGACATTTTTTTGGATCGCTTGGTATAATATCATTTACTGTAGGAGTTTTGATAGGACTCTATATTTCTTATTTAAGAATAACCACTGGATCAATTCAATATAGACACCCGCTACTATTTTTAGGAATCCTTTTGATAATAGTAGGAATTCAGCTTATCACAACAGGACTTTTAGCAGAACTTTTTATTAATCAAAACCGAAAGCCTGATTTAAAAAAATATATTAAAGCTCACTAGACGGCCATTGGTAATCTTATCTTTTTAGTTTTTGGTTTATTTTCTAAATAATATAAAAGAACTTTTCTAACAGCTTTTATTACGTCATTCACATCTTTATCAGCTAGTCCTGCTGAAAAGGGAAGCGAGATAGTTCTATCTGAAATATACTCAGCATTCGGAAAATCTCCTCTTTTAAATCCATACTTATTTCTATAAAAAGGGTGCAGATGTACTGCTATAAAATGAATTCCAATACCAATATTTTCTGCATGCAGCGCATTTTGTATATCATCTCTTGAAGCCTTAAATCTATTCTTATCAATTAAAATGTTATAAAGATGGTATGCATGAACTATATTTTTTGCAGGTGAGGATGGAGTTTTAAGAGGTAAATCAGAAAAAGCTTGATTATAAATTTCCCATATTTTTTTTCTTCTTTTTTGCCCTTCATCAAATCTTGCTAGCTGGTGTATTCCAATAGAGGCTTGAAGATCCATCATGTTGTATTTAAACCCAGGAACTTGAACTAGATAGTGTTTGAATCCTTCATCGGAATACCTTTTCCAAGCATCTTTACTCATCCCATGGAGAGAATATATTTTGATTAAATCAGCGTATTTTTTATTGTTTGTAACAACCATTCCACCCTCTCCTGTAATTAAGTTTTTAGTTACATAAAAACTAAAAACAGTCAAGTCTCCTATATTTCCTATATTCTTACCTTTATATTTTGCCCCAAAGGCATGAGCTGCGTCTTCAATAAGTACTAATTTATTTTTTTTAGCAATCTTTCTTAAACTGTCCATATCACAGGGCCTTCCAGCCATATGCACTGGCATAATCACTTTTGTTTTTTTTGTGACTTTTTTCTCAACAAGAGCTGGATTAATATTCATTGTTTCGATGTCAATGTCTGCAAATACAGGAGTGGCACCAGCATGTTCTATAACATTTGCAGTGGCTGCAAAAGTCATTGGAGACGTTATAACTTCATCACCTTCTCCTACGCCTGCAACCACAAGTGATAGATGGAGTCCTGCTGTAGCGGAGTTAAGGGCTAGTGCATATTTGCAATTCAGCCTCTTTTTAATTAGATCTTCAAATTTTGCAGCTTTGGGTCCTGTTCCAAGCCATCCTTTTTTTAAACTATCTACAACTTCATTAATCTCTTCTTTTCCTATTTTAGGCTTGCCGAAAATTAAAAAAAATTCTCTTGTTGGCTTGCCACCTTCAATTGCAGGAATTGGGTCTGACATACTCGGTCATTCTATAGGCACCCTTTTAAAAATACAATCCTCATTTAAGTATCTTAATCTCTAAATTAGGGTTATTTAATATACAAGCATTAGTATCTTTAATATTTATCCGTATGTATTTAGCTTCTCTTGCTGCAAAAAGGTATTCAAAGGTATTTTCTTTGTAAGTTTCTCTACTTCCAAACTGATACAAAGATACTGGATCTAGTTCTCTAAACCACACTTTGCCATCCTTACTTGTTTCTACAGAACCATTTTTAAACTCTAAACATGAAGGAGAAGGAGAAAAAGATATGGACACTCGAGTTAAAACTACTTGCCTAGGTAGAGAAATTAAAAAGGTATTTCCTTCTACCTCCTGTACTTTAAAATCAAAATCTTTAGAATACACTACCTCAGGTTTTCTATACTCTTTTTTAGTATGAGTTAAATCATTCCTCCATATCTTAAGTATAGGTACTCCATCTGAGGTTACTTCATATACAGGCAGGAGCATTTTCTCTACATACTCCCAGGCATAATAGTATGCTCTAAACTCCTGGTTATATGTTACCTCCATTAAATACTCACCTTTTCTATTAATTCCTGACCAGTTTGTATTTGAGTAATCAATTTTAGGATCTACTTTGTATGCAGGTAGGTTAGGAGAAGTTCCTTGAATAAGAGCAAGTTTTGAGTTGAAAGGTGCATGTATATTTAACCACTTAATCCCCTGCAGATATGTATTACCAAATGAGTTACCTGCTGAAGGTATTTTAGCTTTAGTTGCTCCTTTTAACCCTCCTATCAGGAAATTAAAGTATACATTCTGGTTAGGATGAAGCCTTATTAAAGGAGTTATTAAGAAAAAAGACACTAGTACAATGGTAAACAAAGAAACTAACTCTAAGTTAATCCTTAACCTTTTAGATAATGTATGAACTACAAAAGAAGCTCCTACTCCAGCTACTAAACACATTGCTGGTATATATTCCATTATTTGTCTTACTCCTCCATAGATATTTGTTTTAGGAAGACTTACTCTAAGAACAGTTACAAGTAAAAGTAAGCCCCAAAGCACTATTAAATAATGCTTCTTAGAAAAATTTTTAATTCCTATGTATACTCCTGACAGGAAAAAAAATAAAAATATTGGTGGAGTAGTAAATAAAATCCAGGAAAAAGCATATGGTTTAAATATTCCTAATATAATTTGCGAACTTCCTCCTTGAATTCCTATATCCTTGTAATATTTAAAAATGTAAATAATTTTCTCAGTTGTGTTGGTATATAAAAAAGGCCAAGTAATAATTAAAATAGAAAACATTACTAAAGGGAAAAAAACTAGAGTAAGAAGGGTTTTTTTACTAAGTAAAAATCTAAGGAGCCTACCCTTTCTATCAGTAATTATATTAATAAGCAACCAAACCCCTAAAACTGGCGTTAAAAATAGAATATTGAATTTAACACCTAAAGCTAAACCTGCAAAGGTGGCAGATAAAAGTATAAATACAACCTTTTTCCTCTCTATAGCTTTCCAGAAAAAATATAAAGTTAGGATGATAAAAGTAGTTTCAGCTGGGTCTTTAATATTAAAGTGGGATTCACCAAAAAAAAGTGGATAAGTAGCCATAAAAAGGGCTGAAAATATCCCAGCAAGTACTCCAAAACTCTCTGCAGCAAAGAGAAAGACCAATGCTACAAGTAGAGAAGATATAAATATATTAAATAAGTGATAACCCTCAATATCTCCTACTAATCCTAATTTTTGGTAGAAGAGATAATTAAAAAGGGAAGATAAGATATCATTTAGGGGGGGATGCTCTCCATCTAAATCTAACCAGATTTCCATATTCAAGGAATCTAGTTGGTAAAAGCTTCTCTCATGATAACTTAGATTTTTTGAAGCCTCATTAAGGTTATAAGTAGAGAGATTAGAATAATTTTGACTGCCTGTTAAAAAATACCAAAGATATGCTTGTCCTCTATTAAAATGATTCGGCTCATCCCAAGAAATACCATAGTCACTTAATGTTAAGAGACCAAATATGAAAAAAATAAGCCCCAGAAGTAGCGCGATCTTTAGATTTGTATTTATCCTCATTTAAGTATCTTAATCTCTAAATTAGGGTTATTTAATATACAAGCATTAGTATCTTTAATATTTATCCGTATGTATTTAGCTTCTCTTGCTGCAAAAAGGTATTCAAAGGTATTTTCTTTGTAAGTTTCTCTACTTCCAAACTGATACAAAGATACTGGATCTAGTTCTCTAAACCACACTTTGCCATCCTTACTTGTTTCTACAGAACCATTTTTAAACTCTAAACATGAAGGAGAAGGAGAAAAAGATATGGACACTCGAGTTAAAACTACTTGCCTAGGTAGAGAAATTAAAAAGGTATTTCCTTCTACCTCCTGTACTTTAAAATCAAAATCTTTAGAATACACTACCTCAGGTTTTCTATACTCTTTTTTAGTATGAGTTAAATCATTCCTCCATATCTTAAGTATAGGTACTCCATCTGAGGTTACTTCATATACAGGCAGGAGCATTTTCTCTACATACTCCCAGGCATAATAGTATGCTCTAAACTCCTGGTTATATGTTACCTCCATTAAATACTCACCTTTTCTATTAATTCCTGACCAGTTTGTATTTGAGTAATCAATTTTAGGATCTACTTTGTATGCAGGTAGGTTAGGAGAAGTTCCTTGAATAAGAGCAAGTTTTGAGTTGAAAGGTGCATGTATATTTAACCACTTAATCCCCTGCAGATATGTATTACCAAATGAGTTACCTGCTGAAGGTATTTTAGCTTTAGTTGCTCCTTTTAACCCTCCTATCAGGAAATTAAAGTATACATTCTGGTTAGGATGAAGCCTTATTAAAGGAGTTATTAAGAAAAAAGACACTAGTACAATGGTAAACAAAGAAACTAACTCTAAGTTAATCCTTAACCTTTTAGATAATGTATGAACTACAAAAGAAGCTCCTACTCCAGCTACTAAACACATTGCTGGTATATATTCCATTATTTGTCTTACTCCTCCATAGATATTTGTTTTAGGAAGACTTACTCTAAGAACAGTTACAAGTAAAAGTAAGCCCCAAAGCACTATTAAATAATGCTTCTTAGAAAAATTTTTAATTCCTATGTATACTCCTGACAGGAAAAAAAATAAAAATATTGGTGGAGTAGTAAATAAAATCCAGGAAAAAGCATATGGTTTAAATATTCCTAATATAATTTGCGAACTTCCTCCTTGAATTCCTATATCCTTGTAATATTTAAAAATGTAAATAATTTTCTCAGTTGTGTTGGTATATAAAAAAGGCCAAGTAATAATTAAAATAGAAAACATTACTAAAGGGAAAAAAACTAGAGTAAGAAGGGTTTTTTTACTAAGTAAAAATCTAAGGAGCCTACCCTTTCTATCAGTAATTATATTAATAAGCAACCAAACCCCTAAAACTGGCGTTAAAAATAGAATATTGAATTTAACACCTAAAGCTAAACCTGCAAAGGTGGCAGATAAAAGTATAAATACAACCTTTTTCCTCTCTATAGCTTTCCAGAAAAAATATAAAGTTAGGATGATAAAAGTAG